>CAYOGM010000083.1:0-11750 GCA_964403595.1 uncultured Acetatifactor sp.
AAAAGAATGAGAAGCTGGGTAAAAAGCTGTTTATTACCGGTAAAGGGCGTTGCAATGTAACCAATGCTGGTGATATGGAGAATTTGTTTGCCAATGTTATGACCAATGAAAAGTTTTTGTACAGTGCATTTTACGGTTATGACAATCAGGCGGTGATGGATTTTCTGGAGCAGGAGGGCTGTCCCTTGAAGGTGGAAAGGGGCGACAGAGTGTTCCCGGTATCTGACCATTCTTCAGATGTAATTGCAGCATTTCAGAGATTTTTGAAAAAACAGAATGTGGATGTCCGTTTGAATACAGAGGTAAGGGACCTTTTGTGGGAGGAAGAGCCGGAGCGCAAAGTGAAGGGAGTACGTCTGCAAAATGGTCAGGAGCTTTTAGCGGATGCGGTCATTGTCTGTACCGGAGGTTTGTCCTATCCCGGCACCGGTTCCACGGGAGATGGGTTGCGTTGGGCGGAGGAGACCGGTCATAAGCTCACCGGCTGCAGACCTTCACTGGTGCCCTTGGAGACGGCAGAGGACTGGTGTCGTGACTTGATGGGGCTTTCCCTTAAAAACGTATCCCTGCGTATGGTGTGTGGTAAAAAGGAATTGTATCAGGAACAGGGTGAGATGTTGTTTACCCATTTCGGTGTCAGTGGGCCTTTGGTGCTGACGGCAAGCTGTTATTTGCGCAGTATACCGTCCGGGAAGAAGGAACAGAAGGCTGAACCTGTTAAATTGTATTTGGATTTGAAACCGGCACTGTCAGAAGAACAGCTGGACAAGCGGATTCTCAGAGACTTTGAGGAGCAGAAGAACAAGCAGTTTAAGAATGCGCTGGGTGGTTTGTTCCCCTCTAAGCTGATTCCTGTTATGGTAATGCTGTCGGATATTGACGGTGAGAAAAAGGTTAATGAGATTACCAGAGAGCAGCGTAAAGCTTTTGTGACTTTGATAAAGAATCTGCCCCTTACGGTGACAGGTACCCGTTCTTATGCGGAGGCTATTATCACTCAGGGTGGTGTGGCGGTTAAGGATGTTGACCCGTCCACGATGGAATCGAAGCGAATGAAAAATCTGTATTTTGCCGGTGAGGTGTTGGATTTGGATGCCCACACAGGAGGATATAATCTTCAGATAGCCTGGTCCACAGGTCATCTGGCAGGAGAATGTGTAGAGTAAAGGAGAGAAAATATGGCTTACAATGTAGCGATTGACGGACCTGCAGGTGCAGGTAAAAGTACTATTGCAAAGGCAGTAGCCCGGAGATTGGGGCTGATTTATGTCGATACCGGAGCTATGTATCGCGCTATGGCATTGTTTATGATTCGCGAGAAGATTGACCCGCAGGATGCAGAAGCTATCAGCAAAAAATGTCAGGAAGCCGATATTACTATTGATTATGAGAATGGTGAACAGGTAGTGCGTTTGAATGGTGAGAACGTCAATGGTATGCTCAGGACAGAAGAAGTAGGAAATATGGCTTCTGTCACCAGCGTGCAGCCGGCTGTGCGGGTGAAACTTGTGGAACTCCAGCAGGCGCTGGCAAAAGTGCGCGACTGTATTATGGACGGAAGGGATATTGGAACTTGTGTGCTTCCCGATGCGCAGGTAAAGATTTATCTGACTGCCAGCAGCGAGGTGCGTGCAAAGAGGCGCTATGATGAACTTACTGCTAAGGGGGAAGTTTGTGATTTGGCCCAAATAAAGGCAGATATTGAAGAGAGGGATTATCGTGATATGAACAGAGAACATTCTCCATTAAAGCAGGCAGAAGATGCAGTTTTGGTAGATAGTTCGGATATGACGATTGAAGAGGTTGTAGAAAAGCTTATAGCGCTTTGTGAGGCGGCGAGATAGCTTTGCGAAAGGAGTTACTATGGAAGTCAGACTGGCAGAATGCGCCGGATTTTGTTTTGGTGTGAAACGTGCAATTGACACGGTGCATGAGCAGCTTGAAAACGGGAAAACTATTTATACCTACGGTCCCATTGTTCACAATGAAGAGGTTGTGCGTGAGCTGGAGGAAAAAGGCGTAGGGGTGATTGAGGATAAAGAGGAGCTTCGGAGGCTTGAGGCATCCGGGCAGGAGGGGACAGTCATTATTCGTGCCCATGGTGTTCCCAAAGCGACACAGGAGCTGATGGGGCAGGGTAATCTGGAATGTATTGATGCCACATGTCCTTTTGTAAAAAGGATTCACAAGATTGTGGATAAGGCGGGACAGGAAGGCCAGCATGTGGTGATTGTTGGAAGTCCCATACATCCGGAGGTAGAGGGAATTAAAGGCTGGTGTAACGGCCCTGTAACCGTGATAGAGAGCGAAGAAGAGGCGTTAAATTTTGTCCCGGAGGATGATAGAGAAGTTTGCCTTGTGTCTCAAACGACATTTAATTACAATAAATTTCAATCTATAGTTGAAATTTTCGAAAAAAAAGGTTACAATGGTAATATCGTGAATACTATCTGCAATGCGACGGAGGAACGTCAGCGTTCCGCGCAGGCACTTGCGGCGGAGGCGGACGTGATGATTGTCATTGGGGGCAAGCACAGTTCCAATTCCCGGAAACTGTACGAAATCTGTAGCAGAGAGTGTGCACACACCTATTTCATACAGACACTGGATGACTTGCATTTAGAGCTACCTAAATCTGTTCGACTAGTGGGTATTACTGCGGGGGCTTCCACCCCAAATAATCTAATTGAGGAGGTTCAAAATTATGTCAGAATTAACTTTTGAACAAATGTTGGAAGAATCTTTAAAGACAATACATGCAGGAGAGGTAGTCGAAGGTACAGTTATCGATGTGAAGCCGGATATGATTATCCTGAACATCGGTTACAAGTCAGACGGTATACTGTCCAAGAGTGAGTACACCAATGACACTAACGTAGATTTGACTGCTGTTGCCAAGGTTGGCGACACCATGGAGGTCAAGGTTCTGAAAGTAAATGACGGTGAGGGTCAGGTTCTTTTGACCTATAAGCGTTTGGCTGCAGACAGAGGCAGCAAGAGAATTGAGGAGGCCTTCAACAACAAAGAGGTTCTCACCGCGCCTGTTACTCAGGTGCTGGATGGCGGTTTGAGTGTGATTGTTGAGGAGGTTAGAATCTTTATTCCTGCAAGTCTCGTATCCGACACATATGAGAAGGATTTGAGCAAGTATGCAGGACAGGAGATTGAATTCGTTATCAGCGAGTACAATCCCAAAAGAAGAAGATATATCGGTGACCGCAGACAGCTTGTAGCTGCTAAGAAGGCTGAGATGCAGAAGGAACTCTTTGCTAAGATCAAAGAGGGCGATATTGTTGAGGGTACTGTTAAGAATGTAACAGATTTCGGTGCATTCATTGACCTTGGCGGAGCAGACGGTCTGCTTCATATTTCTGAAATGAGCTGGGGCAGAGTTGAGCATCCCAAGAAGGTGTTCAAGGTGGGTGACAGCCTGAAAGTCCTGATTAAGGAAATCAACGGCAGCAAGATTGCATTGTCTCTGAAGTTTGACGATGCAAATCCCTGGAAGGATGCAGCAAGCAAGTATGCTGTAGGTAATGTTGTGACCGGTAAGGTTGCAAGAATGACTGATTTCGGTGCGTTTGTAGAGCTGGAGGCAGGTGTTGATGCACTGCTTCATGTTTCTCAGATTGCGAAAGAGCATGTGGAGAAGCCGTCAGATGTATTGAATGTAGGTGATGAAGTAACTGCAAAGGTTGTTGACTTCAACGAAGAAGACAGAAAGATTTCCCTGAGCATTAAGGCTACTTTGGCTCCTGAGGTTTCAGAGGAAGCAGCAGAGGAAGAATCTGATGCAGACGTAGTATCTGTTGATATCGATGCAGTGATTGCGGCTGAAGAGGAGTAAGCTTAGGGCGGCCTATAAATTTATTTAGGATGGTGCAACTATGGCATATGATTATGAGTATTTTAAGCGTGAGATAATGGCGCTGACTCAGATTGACTTAAATTGTTACAAAGAGCGCCAGATGAAACGCCGAATCGATTCGCTGATTACCAAGCATAGTATTACGGGATATGATCAGTATGTGAAAGAACTGAAAACGAACAGTCAGTACTTTGAGGAATTTATCAATTTTATCACAATTAATGTTTCTGAATTCTATCGGAATCCGGAACAGTGGAAAACTTTGGATACGGTTGTATTTCCTGAGCTGATTAGTAAATTTGGTAAGAATCTGAAAATATGGAGTGCGGCGTGTTCTACGGGTGATGAGCCCTATTCGTTGGTTATGGCATTGTCAAAGCATCTTCCGCTGAATCAGATTAAGATTATTGCAACCGATTTGGATAAGCAGGTAATCGAAAAAGCCAAGATTGGTCTTTATAACGAGAAAAGTATTGCTTCAGTGCCTGATGATATGAAGGCTAAGTATTTTACTAAAGTAGGACCGTCTTATAAGATTGCGGATGAGATTAAGGCGAGAGTGGAGTTTAGAGAGCATAATCTGCTGAAGGATTCATATCTGACTGACTGCCATTTGATTGTATGCCGTAATGTGCTGATTTATTTTACGGAGGAAGCAAGAGATGATGTCTTCCGCAAGTATTATAAATCATTAGTTTCCGGTGGATTTCTGTTCATAGGAAGTACAGAGCAGATGATTAACCATAAGGAAATAGGCTATGACAGAAGTGGAGCCTTTTTCTACACTAAACCGTAAAAAATAAGATATTTCAAGGAACAGAGTGTGTATCGTGCATGCTCTGTTTTGTTTTGCGTGAGAAAAAGAAAGGAAACAATAAAATTTCCGCACGATTTAGCATGATAATGTGCTAAATTTTCTGCTTGAAATATTATATGTGGCAATTTATAATAGGTAGGTAGTATATCAAGGCAGTGAGGAGAGGTGGAATGAAGAGAAAAATGCTGTTGGGAGTAGGTTTGGGAATTGCAGCAGTAGCATTGGTTGCAGGTGTGGCAGGAATTGTGAAATATAATCAGATTCAAAATGCAGTACCTTTTGAGGGGGCGCTTCAAGCCCGTGAGGACGTATCTTTTAACGGTGAGATATCAGTGGGAGATGCGGGATTGATGCAGGCATCCGAATTGATAGCAGAGGTTGCTGATGAACAAGAGGCACAGGAGATTGCCGAGTTGTATGGAATCACTTTAGTGCGGGTGACAGAGGGACTGGCTGTATTTGAAACCGAAGAGTCGCCACTGGAGGTGATTAAGCGGGGCGAAGCAAATGGATGGAAGAAATTATATGTCAACACTGTGTACTATCCTAATTAATTAAGTGATACAATATTTTAGTATTCGTAAAATGTTCACAGATAATTCACAAATTCCGTGTTTTTCGTTGAAATAGCTGGAAGAAAGTGCTAGAATAATATCGCGATAAGCGTGTTATATACAAGAAAGGAAGGTAAAAATGAAGAGAATGAGTAAAAAATGGCTGGCTCTCATGCTTGCTGCATCCCTGGTTGTCAGTGAAGGCAGCTTTGTGAGTCTGGCTCAGACTTCCGCAAACACAGAGACTACCGTAGAAACCGGTGTTTCTGGTGAGGGAGAGAATGAAAATGGCACCACAGATGGTGGTGATGTATCCGGTGGAGATACTGTAGATGTATCTAATGGTGATGCGGTAGATGTATCTGCCGGAGATGTAGAAGAAGATAAAATGTTCCCCGGTGTAGCTGAGGGTGTGACATTAGGTGTAAATGATGAGGCACGTCGTGCATCCCTGAACTCCAACATGGATAAAGCTGGCGATTTTGCAGAGGGTGTAGATTGTGTAGAGAATCAGATTCTGGTTTATGCAGAAACTGAGGAGATTGCATCTGAGTATGCTGTAGCTTACAATGGTAAGGTTGAGAAATATTACGATGGTCTTGCAACTATTACTTTGAATGCAGATGAGACCTTGCCTAAGGCAACTGTAAAAGATGCGGTTATGGCATCAGCAAAGGCAGAGAACAACCTGCCTGTAGCATGGCCCAATACCATTTATCATGTAATGCCTGTGGAAGAGGGGCTTACAGAAGCAGTTCTGAATCCTCTCAGCGTTGAGGTAGAGAAAAGTTCTGCTGTGCTGAATGTGGCAGGTGAAGAGATTACTGCATTGACAGATGCGGAGGTATATGCGTCTGTTCTTGGATTCAATGACCCTGCTCTTAGCGCAAGTGCGGGCACAGGATATCAGTGGTTCCATTCCGCAATCGGTTCCATTTATGCATGGAATGCCGGTTATACCGGTTCTGGGGTTAAGGTAGCAGTTATTGATACCGGTGTGAAATTGAATCATGAAGATTTGAAAAATGTAACCGCTTTGAAGGTATCTACTTTATCTACATTAGAAGACACCCATGGACATGGTACTCATGTTTGTGGTCTGGTAGGTGCTACTGCTAATAATGGCAAGGGTGGTACTGGTGTAGCGCCTAACGCTGCTATTTACTCGATTAAGGCGGCAAACCCTGATGGTACATTTGACACAGATGCGGTTTGGGAAGCATTGAGTATTGCAGATAGCAATGGTGTAGATATTATTAATATGAGCCTTGGTGGTGCTTCTTATAATGAAGTTTATGAGGATAAAATTAAGGCATTAGAAGCAAAGGGTATTGCAGTATTCTGTGCAACCGGTAACGAGGCAACCTCTGCATGGGCATATCCTGCGTCTTATGAAGGTTCCATTGGTATTGGAGCTTTGGATTACTCTATGCAGAGAACAACCTTTTCTAACTATGGTACGTCTACTGATTATGCGGCACCCGGATATCAGATTTATTCTTCTGTAAACACATCAACAGCTGCATACGAAAATAAAAGTGGTACTTCCATGGCATGTCCTATTTTTGCTGGTACTGCAGCGGTGATTCTTCAGTATGTAAGAGAAAATAGTGTATATGCAGAGTCTAATACTGTAGATGATGTTAATAATCTGTTGAAGATAATGGATAAAGGTGTTGTTAGTGCCGGTTCCGGAACCGGTAAGGGATATGTGAGCATTCCCAAGGCTCTTGATTTGAGTACTTCTGTGAAGGCTCCTGAAGCACCTGTATTCAGCATGAAGGCAGGAACCTATAATGAAGCTGCCATTACTGTTTCCATTACAGCAGAGAGAGGCTGTAGCATTTACTATTCTACAAATGGTAAGACTCCTGCGTTTAAGAATGGTGAGGTAACAGATGGTACATTGTATACAGGTCCTATTTCTGTAGGTGGTAATAAGGCGGTAACCGTTAAGGCGATTGCAATAAATGGTTCCGGTAAGCTTGTAAGTAAGGTGGCATCTGTAAAGTATAGCTTCAAGCCTTCTGTAAGCGATATTGTATTAGTTGTGCCCGGTAATGTGACAAGTGTAGCAAAGGGCAAGTCTCTTACTATTAAGGCGAATGTATATCCTGATTATGCAGCAAATAAAAAGGTTGACTGGAAGATTAGCCCTGAAGGTAAGGGTGTAACTGTTAAAAACGGTAAGGTAGCAGCAGGTAAGGATGCAACTCATGGAACCTATGCTGTTACTGCAACTGCTCAGGATGGCGGTAAGTCTGCAACAATCAATGTTACTGTTGTAGAGCCTGCTACCAATGCCGTTACAAAGATTCAGAAGGTAAGCAAGGACAATGTGTCTTTAGCTATTGGAGCAAGTAAGCAGGTAGAGGTTAAAATTACCAAGGCAGATAAGAGCACCAATGCTCCTGCAAACAGCATTTCCTGGAGCGTTGAGGACTCTGCTGTGGCAAAGGTATCTGCATCTGCAACCAATATGATTACTATTTCCGGTGTAGGAGCAGGTAAGACCAATGTGTATGGTACGGCTGCCGATGGAAGCGGAGTTACTCTGAAGATTCCGGTAGAGGTAGGAGTAGGAGTACAGTCAATTGTTTTGGAGGGTGGTTCCCAGCTGAATGCCGGTAAGTCTATTACTTTGAAGGCAAAGCTTAATGCAGGCGAAGCAGCTCCTGCAAATGCGACCCTTAACTGGACTGTAAGTCCTGCCGATAAGGGTGTAACAGTTAAGAATGGTGTGGTGAAAGCGGATAAGACTGCTTCCGGTGCATATACGATTACAGCAACTGCGACAGATGGTACCAACACTGCGGGAAGCAAGCAGATTACCATTATTAGTAGTGCGATTTCCAAGATTAGTCTGAGTGAAACAAAGGTGACATTGTTCCGTGTTGCGAACGGATTGGGTGCAGAGACTTCCAAGACTATTTCTGTTACAGTAGGTGGTGGAGTTGCAACTAACTGGGATGTCTCCTCCAGTGCACCCGGTATTGTTTCTGTTCAGAAGTCCGGCGACAGTATTATTGTTAGTGCTACAGGAAACGGTACAGGCTCTGCAACCATTACGGTAATGGCTACTGATGGTTCCAATAAGAAGGCTACCTGTAAGGTAAGTGTTAAGAATCCTGCAAGCAGTCTGACTTTGGGTGTTCCCGGTGGAAGAAGCTATAGTGTTTCAAGAGGCAAGAATGTACAACTTAAAGCGACTTTGGGAACAGATTTTGGTAAACTTGATTCCTCAGCAAAGAAGCTTAAGTGGACCAGTAGCAATCCTAATGCGGCGTCAGTAAGTCCTAGCGGTAAGGTTACAGCAAATTCTGCTTCCGGTTATGTAATTATTACAGCAACTGCAACGGATGGAAGTGGTGTTTCTGCAAGTACTGTAATTTATTTGGTATCTGATATTGCACAGATTAAGGTGCTGGATGCAGCTACAGGAAAATATGGCTCTGCGACTCTTAGTGTTGGCTATTATACGTTAATTCAACCTGAGTTATATGTTACCAGTATTGTGGATAAATATGGTTCCTTCTATATGGATGATTTGACATTCGCTGTAAGTGGTAATGGTGTTGGTGTACAGCCTGCGTACGATAGCAAAGGTAACTTGGCAGGGTACTATGTAGTAGCAAACAGAAAGGGTACATATACTGTGACTGTATCCTGTACAACCGGATGTTCCGGTAAGGGTACCTTCAAGGTTACAGTAAAATAATAAGAATCTGATATTTAATGAATAAAAAGAACCTCTGCATCACTATTAATTAGTATGCAGAGGTTCTTTGTCTAAAAATTTGTGTGAAATTAGAAATCTTGAATATAAAATTTATAAACAACTTGCCGCAATCATTTGCAGAATCTGATTGGCATAAGATGTGAAAGCGGCTCTGTCTTTCTTCATTTCATCCGTCAGCTCGAAATACAAATCCTTACTTTGATAATCTGATTTAAAATAGGGCTGGAAGCTTCCGTCCCACTGGGGGAGATAGGCTGCCTGTTTGCGGGTGTAGCAGGTTGCTGCAGAGGCCTGTACACGGTGTTCCTTGTCTACAAAGCCGGCTACGGATTTGTGCAGCGCAATATCCTCTGTAGGGAGATAATAATAATTTCGGTAGTTGGAGTAAAAGTACTTCAATTCGCCGTCGAAAACAGGTACACGCAAGATGCCTTCCGTCCCTTCGCCTTTGAAAAAGCAATTGTTGGCAGAGGAGGAGATGGCCTTGGGGAGCTCTGCCGGCAATACTACAGTGATAAGCAGTTCTCTGCGGGTATTGCCATTTATGTCTCTATAGGAATTGGCCTGTACTTTCTTGGCACGTACATTGGAGCTTAAGATATCGTTATAAGCCAACAATGGAAGAATTTCAAGCATTCCCTTAATATCATCGGAGTTGTGTAAAAATAAGGATTTCTCAGAAAATTCTCTGGGGTCCTTTACATGCTCATGATAAATACCAATCAATTCGCCGCCGGAGAAGACATCGTCTCTGTCAATCCCCAAAAACTGTTCGAGAGTCTTCTGCTTGCAGTTAGGAAGCTTCAAAAAGGCCTTGCAGGGCGCTATGCGTTTATACAGGTCGATTCCCTCAAAGGCATCCAGACAATGAGGAATGCCAAGAAGCTCACATTTCTGCATCAGGAAAGGCAAATCAAAGTTGTTGCCGTTAAAATGTACCAGATAGCGATACATTCCTGCAAAATCAAAGAAAGCATGCAGAATGTCTGCTTCCTGTTCGTAGTTGTCTGCCATCCATTGTATGGTGTGCCACTGATTGTCCTGATAGTAGGCACAGCCAATCATATAAAGCTGGGAGGAGCGGGCAGTAAAGCCTGTGGTCTCGATATCCAGAAACAGTACGCTCTCCAAAGGAACCAGCTTTTCCAAAGGATATGCAATATTAAAATTCTCTAAGGTCTCTCTACAAATTGTCATATTTTTTCCTCATATTAATTCTAAAAGAAATTTTACATATATCATACCATAAAAAAGAATTTTGTAGTAGCTATTTTTCATAAAAGATAGTAAAATTAAATATGCTATTGAAAAATTTTGTCATGAAAGGAAGAGATTATGGCGAAGTTGACGTTTAAGGGAGGAATTCATCCATACGATGGAAAGGATTTGTCCAAAGATAAGCCGATTAAGGATGTGTTACCTAAGGGAGAAATGGTTTATCCCATGTCCCAGCATATCGGTGCACCTGCTCAGGCACTTGTGGCTAAAGGTGACCGTGTTCTGGCGGGACAGAAGATTGCAGAGGCCGGAGGATTTGTGTCGGCAGCAGTGTATGCCACGGTGTCCGGAACGGTAAAAATGATTGAGCCCAGAAGAGTTGCATCAGGCGATATGGTAATGAGTATTGTTGTGGACAACGATGGGCAATATGAGGAGGTTCCTTTTGTTGGCAGGAACCCGGAGGAGTTGTCCAAGGAGGAGATTATTGCTGCCATCAAGGAGGCAGGTATTGTAGGTATGGGAGGCGCAGGTTTCCCGACTCATGTGAAACTTTCTCCCAAGGAGCCGGACAAGATTGATTATGTTATTGCCAACTGTGCGGAATGCGAACCCTATCTGACCAGTGACTATCGTAGAATGATAGAAGAACCGGAGAAGCTGATAGGAGGGCTTAAAATTATTCTGAAGCTCTTTGATAAGGCTCAGGGTGTGCTGGCTGTGGAGGACAATAAGCCTGATTGCATTGAAATCTTAAAAAAGCTTACCGCAAATGAGCCCCGCATCAGCGTGAAGGCTTTGCAGACCAAGTATCCTCAGGGTGGTGAGCGCCTTATGATTTATGCGGTTACCGGAAGAGAGATTAACTCCAAAATGCTTCCGGCAGACGCTGGTTGTGTAGTGAATAATGTGGATACCATGGTAGCGATTTATCGCGCGGTAACAGAAGGCCGTCCATTGATGGAACGTATTGTTACCATGACCGGTGATGCCATGAAGAATCCTTGTAATTATCGTGTTCGTGTTGGTATGAGTTATGAGGAGCTTTTGGAGGTGGCAGGCGGTTTTCGCGTTCAGCCGGAGAAGCTTGTCTGTGGTGGTCCTATGATGGGAAATGCATTATTTGATTTAAAGATTCCGGTGACCAAAACATCCACTGCTCTTTTGGCATTGTCAAAGGATGAGGTGTCTGCTTCCGAACCGGGGCCTTGTATCAATTGTGGAAGATGTATGGAGGTATGTCCCGGAAGAATTATTCCCAGTAAGGCAGCGACCTGTGCAGAGCATTTTGACGAAGAAGCGTTTCTTGCCTGTGGTGGAATGGAATGTTGTGAATGTGGATGCTGTAGTTTTGTATGTCCGGCAAAGCGTCCTCTGACACAGCAGATTAAGTCCATGCGTAAAATTCAACTTGCGAAACGCAAGAAATAAATTTGGAACATAAAAACGGAAAATAAAATAGGAGAACATCATGAGTGAACAAAAGAAGATGTTAAAGGGTTCGTCCAATCCTCATATCCGCTCCGCACTCACAACCTCGCAGATTATGTTTGC
>CAYOGM010000084.1:0-11743 GCA_964403595.1 uncultured Acetatifactor sp.
TGCAGCAGCTGATGACAAGATTGATATCTTCCTGGTTGAGGCTGACTATGCATTGAAGTATGTTGATACCGAGTATGCTATGGCAGTTAATGAGTTGGGCGTTACTGATGCAGATGTTGCTAATCAGTATCAGTACACCAAGGATGTTGTTACCGACGCTAACGGCAACCTGAAGGGTGTTTCATGGCAGGGATGTCCCGGTGCTCTGTTCTACAACAGAGAGATTGCTAAGGCTGTATGGGGTACCGATGATGCAGCTGAGATTCAAGCAAAGTTTGCTACTTGGGATGATTTCAAGGCATCCGCAGCTGAGCTGAACGCAAAGGGTTACTATGTAACTTCTTCCGTAATGGATACTTATCGTACTTACTCCAACAACGTAACCTCTAAGTGGGTAGTTGATGGTAAGATTAACATTGATGCTAACATTGAGAAGTGGGCACAGGATGCTAAGGAAATGTATGACGCTGGTTACACCAACAACTATGAGTTGTGGGGTGATGACTGGTCCAAGGGCTTCTATCCCGAAGGAAAAGTATTCTGCTACTTTGGACCCGCTTGGTTCATCAACTTCTGTATGGCAGCTGATACGGAAGGCTCCGTTGGTTATGACGGTGGCTGGGGTATCACAGAGGGACCTCAGGGCTTCTACTGGGGTGGTACTTGGATTTGTGCAGCAACCGGAACTGACAACCAGACTCTTGTTAAGGACATCATGCTTCAGATGACCTGTAACGAGGAGCTTATGACTGGTATCGTTAAGGCAAATGATGACTTCGTAAACAACAAGCCCGCTATGGAGGCTATGGCAGCTGATACTACTTACAGCAGCAAGATTCTTGGTGGTGTTAATCCTCTTCCTCTGTACGTTGCAAGTGCAGACAGCATCGACCTGAGCAACATGTCCATCTATGATCAGGCATGTAACGAGGAGTTCCAGAACGCAATGAAGAACTACTTCGAAGGCAATGCTACTTATGAGGAAGCATTGGATCTGTTCTACAAGGCAGTTGTAGAGAAGCATCCTGAGCTGACCTACTAATTAAATGGGTTAATTAATAGCAACGATGAATATACAATGGAAAATGTTATCTGCGAGTTTTCTGTTGTCATAAAGAAAAATGTGCCTGCCCGCTTTATTGGCCGGCAGGCACATTTTTACCTTTTTTTAGCGATTTTTTGTTAAAAAATTGGCAGCGCCGGCAGCAGATTTTAACTAAAAACAGTGGAGATTTGCTGCGAGCGCTGTGAAGGCAAATGTAGTGGAAGGAGATGTAAGTGCATGAGCAGTAAGAAGACTAACAATGTGGTGAAATATAACAAATGGGGTTATATTTTTCTCGCGCCCTTTGTAATTGTGTATGTAGTGTTTCAGTTGATTCCTTTGGTGTGGACCATCTGGAACAGTTTCTTTGAGAATTATCGTTCAGGACTTGTACAGATTGGACCTACTTTTATTGGTTTGGAAAATTATAAGACGCTCTTCACAAATGGTGATTTGATTACATATACCAAGAATACAATTATCATGTGGTTGTTAGGCTTTGTGCCACAGATTATTGTGTCTCTGCTTCTCGGTGCGTGGTTCTCTGATAATCGTCTGAGACTTAAATTTTCCGGTTTCTTCAAGACGGTTATTTATCTGCCGAACCTGATTATGGCATCTGCATTTTCCATGTTGTTCTTTACACTGTTTTCGGACGGAGGTCCTATTAACTCTATTCTGATTCAGATGGGTGTGATTGAGAAAGCATACAGCTTCTTAAGTCATACCGGTAGTGCAAGAGGTTTGATAGCGCTGATGAACTTCCTGATGTGGTTTGGTAATACTACCATCTTGTTGATGGCAGGTATGATGGGTATTGATACCTCTCTCTTTGAGGCGGCTGAGGTGGATGGTGCAACCTCTACAGAGGTATTCTTCAAGATAACCTTGCCTCTTTTGAAACCGATTTTGATTTATGTAATGATTACTTCCTTGATTGGTGGTTTGCAGATGTTTGATGTACCTCAGATTCTCACCAACGGAACCGGTGATCCCATGCGTTCCACTATGACGCTGATTATGTATCTGAACAAGCATTTGTTTAGTAAGAACTATGGTATGGCAGGAGCTTTGTCAGTAGTGCTCTTTATCATTACCGGAGCGTTGAGTCTCCTTGTTTACAAGTTCTCGGATAATAAGGAAAGTTGAGGTGGAAGCTATGGAAAATAATTCAACATCCAAAGGTATGGGGATTCATGCCAGACGATTGATTGCATATATTGTATTGATATTCATTACCTTCCTGTGTCTGTTTTGGTTCTGGGTATTGTTTGTAAATGCTACAAGAAGTAATTCGGATTTGACCAAAGGTTTCTCTCCTTGGTTTGGAGATAATCTTAAAGCAAACTGGACGAATTTGATGACAGGAACACTGCCTGTGATTAAGGGACTGATTAACAGTTTGATTGTTTCCAGTTTGAGTGCAGTTTTATGTACCTATTTTTCTTCCATGACTGCATATGCGATTCATGCGTATGATTTCAAACTGAAGAAGTTTATGTTTACCTTTATCCTGATGATTATGACTATTCCTACTCAGGTAACAGCACTTGGTTTCGTACAGCTGGTGGATACCATGAAGCTGACGAACAGTTTTGTTCCTTTGATTATTCCTGCAATGGCAGCGCCCGTTACTTTCTTCTATATGAAACAATATATGGAGAGTACATTGCCCCTGGCAATTGTAGAGGCTGCAAGAATTGACGGTTCCGGTGAGTTTAGAACCTTTAATACCATCGTGCTTCCCATGATGAAACCTGCTATCGCAGTACAGGCGATTTTCACCTTCGTAAGCAGCTGGAACAACTACTTCACACCGGCACTTATTTTGACCGATGAAAAGAAGAAAACCCTGCCTATCTTGATTGCACAGCTTCGTGCAGCAGACTTCTTGAAGTTTGATATGGGTCAGGTTTACATGATGATTGCATTTTCCATCTTCCCTGTTATTATCGTATATCTGTTATTATCCAGATTTATCGTACAGGGTGTTGCGTTGGGAAGTGTAAAAGGTTAGTTTATGGTTACGCTTTCGAGTTTATTTCTTTCCCTTTCATAATGAATTAGCAGAAAAGCTCTGTCGGGACACCGGCAGAGCTTTTCTGGTGGTGTGGGGATGAGTTGATATGGCAAAAATGATTGATTTGTGTTTGAGAATGACAAAAGGCACTTTCCAAATGGCGGAAAGTGCCTTTTAAGCGGAGCCGGAGGGATTCGAACCCTCGTGCCCCGGAGGGCTAACGCATTTCGAGTGCGCCCCGTTATGACCACTTCGATACGGCTCCGAATGAGTTTATTCTATCGGAAAAATGATAGCTTGACAAGTCCTAAAATTTATTTCTTTGTTGTCCTATGACTGATTTTAGGATATAATTAAGAAGTGAAAAAATATATTTATTTAAAATGTTTGTTGGGGAATTATGTTACTGATAGGCGATTAGCCATTTGGCGTTGCTGACTTGCAAAAAGTGGAATGGGTATATACAGAAAAATTCGAGCGTAGTGCCCAAAAGTCCCTTTGTTTTCATGAAAAAAGTGGATTATGCAGTTCCTCGCGGGTATATGCAAAAAAATCTTCCCGGAATACCCACAATTCTCCTATATTTGGGGCAGTAGAGATGAATTTTTTTGTATATACCCATGAGATGTCCTTTACAAATGAGGGTGTTCGAAAATAAAAGTATGTAAATAATATATCATCAAAATAAAGGAGGAACAACCATGAAGAGAATCGGTATGTTAACCAGCGGTGGAGATTGTCAGGCGTTAAACGCAGCAATGAGAGGTGTTGTAAAGACTCTTTTGAACAGCAATGAGCAGGTGGAGATTTACGGTTTCTTGGACGGATACAAGGGACTGATTTATGGCAATTTCCAGATGCTGACAGGTAAGGATTTTTCGGGTATTCTCACGAAGGGCGGTACGATTCTGGGGACCTCTCGTACTCCTTTTAAGACTATCCATGAGCCCGATGAGAATGGATTGAACAAGGTGGAGGCCATGACGCAGAATTACCACAAGCTCAAATTAGATTGTCTGGTGGTTTTGGGTGGAAATGGTTCTCATAAGACGGCAAATCTGCTCCGTGAAGAAGGTTTAAATGTAGTTACTCTGCCCAAGACCATTGATAATGATTTGTGGGGCACGGACATGACCTTTGGTTTCCAGAGTGCAGTGAATATCGCCACAGAGGCCATTGACTGTATTCATACTACTGCTGCGTCCCATGGACGTGTATTCATCGTGGAGGTTATGGGACATAAGGTTGGCTGGCTTACTTTGAATGCAGGTATGGCCAGTGGTGCAGATATTATTTTGATTCCTGAGATTCCTTATGATATTGATAAGGTGGTTGAGAAGATAGAAGAGCGTGACCGAAACGGCAGTCGTTTTACGATTATTGCAGTGGCGGAGGGTGCTATTTCCAAGAAGGATGCCAAGCTGTCCAAGAAGAAAAAGGAAAACTCATCTTATCCTTCTGTTTCCTATGAAATTGCGGCGCAGATTCAGGAGAAGACCGGCAGAGAGGTTCGTGTTACTGTTCCCGGACACACCCAGCGAGGTGGCAGTCCCTGTCCCTATGACCGTGTTTTTGCAAGCCGTCTGGGGGCAGAGGCGGGCAAGCTGATTTTGGAAGGTCAGTATGGATTTATGGTGGGCTACAAGAATCGTGAGATTGTGCGTGTTCCCTTGGAAGAGGTGGCAGGGAAACTTAAATATATGTCTCCTGATGCTTCCATTGTGCAGGAGGCCAAGCTTTTGGGAATTTCCTTCGGCGATTAAGCCGTAGAATGGAAAGGGTATTGTTTTTATGTCATATACAGCATTATATCGTAAATTTCGACCGGATTCCTTTGTGGACGTAAAGGGGCAGGAGCATATTGTAACCACGCTTCGCAATCAGCTGAATGCGAATCGTATCGGACATGCGTATCTGTTCACCGGCACCAGAGGAACCGGCAAGACTACCATTGCTAAGATTTTTGCCAAGATGGTAAACTGCGAGAATCCTACAGAGGACGGTCCTTGTGGAGAATGTCGTATCTGTAAGGCTATTGCGGCAGGAGCCAGCATGAATGTGATTGAAATTGATGCGGCTTCCAACAATGGTGTGGATAATATTCGAGAGATTGTGGAGGAGGTTTCTTATTCTCCGGCTGAGGGTAAATACAAGGTTTACATCATAGATGAGGTGCATATGCTCTCCATAGGAGCGTTCAATGCGCTGCTTAAGACCTTGGAGGAGCCGCCCTCATATGTTATTTTTATACTGGCAACTACGGAGGTGCATAAGCTCCCGATTACTATTTTGTCCAGATGCCAGAGGTATGATTTTAAACGTATTACCATTGATACCATCACTGCGCGTATGCAGGAGCTGGTGGATGCGGAAGGTGTACAGGTGGAGGAAAAGGCACTGCGCTATATTGCCAAGACTGCTGATGGTTCCATGCGAGATGCGCTCAGTCTGTTGGACCAGTGTATTGCGTTTCATCTGGGCAAGGAGCTGACCTATGATAAGGTTTTGGACGTGCTGGGTGCGGTGGATACAGAGGTGTTCAGCCGGTTGCTCAGACATGTGCTTGACAGAGATGTGACGGGCTGTGTTACACTGCTGGAAGAAATCGTGATGCAGGGTCGTGAACTGACTCAGTTTGTAACGGATTTTGCGTGGTATCTGCGTAATCTGATGCTGGTGCAGTCCTCGGATAATCTGGAGGATGTCATTGATATGTCTTCGGACAACCTGGCTCGCCTCAAAGAAGAGGCGCAGATGATAGAGATGGACAGAATTGTCCGTTATATTCGTATTTTTTCGGAATTGTCCGGTCAGATTAGATATGCTTCCCAGAAGCGTATCTTGGTGGAGATAGCTTTGATTAAGCTGTGCAAACCGGATATGGAGACTACACCGGATTCTCTGATTGACCGTATCCGTCAGGTGGAGGATAAGGTGGAAAACGGAGTGGTCATGGTGCAGGGAGCGATGCCGGAAGGCGGTACCCCAAGTGCAACACCGGCTGCTTCGGCGGAACCCAGACCCCAGCTGCCCAAGGCGATTCCGGATGATATCAAAGCTATTGTGGCGAAATGGCCATCCATTTGTGGAAATGCAGACAATCCCATGCGCATGTATATGAAGATGGCAAGGCTGAGCCTTGGTGGAGATAATACTTTGCAGATGGTGTTGGAGGATGGCCCGGCATCAGATTATTTTAGCCGACATCCGGAAAACAAGCAGCAACTGGAATATATTTTGGCCGATTTCGCAGGCAAGGAGGTGGCGGTAAGTATTCAGACCGTCAGCAGCGAAAGAGAATTTGAAGACCACTATGTGGACCTCTCCCGTGTGATTCATATGGAAATCGAGGAAGAGGATTAATATAAAGATTTTTGGAGGAATTAAGAAATGGCAAAACGTGGAGGATTTAACGGTGCTGGTATGCCCGGTAACATGAATAATCTGATGAAGCAGGCACAGAGAATGCAGCGTCAGATGGAAGAGGGACAGAAGGAACTGGAAACCAAGGAGTTCACCGCTTCAGCAGGTGGCGGTGCGGTAGAGGTTACTGTAAATGGCAGTAAGGATATTGTGAGCATCAAGCTTGCAGAAGAGATTGTGGACCCTGAAGATATCGAGACCTTGCAGGATGCAATTATTGCAGCAATCAATGAGGCACTGCACAAGGCAGATGAGGCAACTCAGGCGCTTATGGGTAATCTGACCGGTGGATTTGGAGGCTTTCCCTTCTAATGGACTTGTATAGCGGACATATTAACAAATTAATAGATGAGTTGGCAGCTCTTCCGGGTATCGGTAACAAATCTGCTCAGAGACTGGCATTTCATCTCATTAATATGCCACAGGACAAGGTGAATCGTCTGGCAAATGTGATGATGGAGGCCAAGGCCAATGTGCGCTATTGTAACGAATGCTATACCTTGACGGACAGAGAGGTTTGTCCGGTGTGTGCCAGCGAGAAGCGTAATCACGGGTTAATTATGGTCGTGGAAAATACCAGAGATTTGGCCGCATATGAAAAGACCGGCAAATACGAGGGTGTGTATCATGTGCTTCATGGAGCTATTTCTCCCATGCTTGGAGTAGGCCCCGGTGATATTAAGCTGAAGGAACTGATAGAGCGTTTGCAGGGAGAGGTGGAGGAGGTTATTATTGCTACCAATTCCAGTCTGGAGGGCGAAACTACCGCCATGTATATCAGCAAGCTTATCAAACCTACAGGTATTCGTGTGACTCGAATTGCCAGCGGTGTGCCGGTGGGAGGTGATTTGGAGTACATTGATGAGGTGACACTTCTGCGTGCTTTGGAAGGACGTACTGAATTGTAATAGGTTGTAAAACGGCAATTGTTAAAATAAATCATAAAATGCATATTTGATGAGGTGACAAGATGGCAATTACAGTGGAATCCAAGCCTTTTGGCAAAAGTAAGACCGATGAAGACATTGTTTTGTATACCCTGAAGAATGGAAAGGGTATGGAAGTATCCGTTATGAATCTGGGAGCGATTGTTGTGAATCTTAAGGTTCCTGACGCTTCCGGAAAAGTAGATGATGTAGTGCTGGGATTTGACAGTGGAGAAAAGTACTATACTAATCCCAGCTTCTTTGGTGCGGTAATCGGTCCCAACGCTAACCGTATTGGTGGTGCGGCGTTCACAATAGATGGGATGGATTATCAGTTGGATGTAAATGACAATGAGAATAATCTGCATAGTCATTTGACAGAAGGTTACCATGCACAGCTTTGGGATGCGGAGCCGGTGGAAGGTGGAGTGCATTTTACTCTTAAGGATAGTGATGGCAATTTGGGATTCCCGGGTAATAAGACCGTGGAGATTACCTATACCTTGGATGAGGAAAATGCCTTAAAGCTGCATTATCACGGTGTCAGTGATAAGCGTACTATTTTAAATCTTACCAACCACAGTTATTTTAATCTGGACGGTCATGCATCCGGCAATATCGAAGGACATAGTCTTTGGATGAAGGCAGATACCTACACTCCTGTAGTGGCAGGGGCTATTCCTACAGGTGAGATTGCGCCTGTAGCAGGAACTCCTATGGATTTTACTGCGGAGAAGGTTGTGGGCGATGAGATTGGCGCAGATATGGAACAGCTTGTACTTACCGGTGGTTATGACCATAACTGGGTGATTACCGGTGCGGATGGCAGTCTGCAACATATTGCTACAGTGAAAGCAGCTAAGAGCGGCAGAGTGATGAAGGTGTTTACTGATTTGCCCGGCGTGCAGTTTTATGCGGGCAATTTCATCGATAGACAGGATGGCAAGGAAGGCGCTGTATATGATAAGAGACACGGACTGTGCTTAGAGACTCAGTTTTTCCCTGATACCATTCACCATGATAATTTCCCCTCCTGTGTATTTGGTGCAGGTAAGGAGTATGATTCCGTGACAGTATATCAAATTTTGTCGAAGGATTTTGCGTAAGTTGCGACAAAGAATGCTAAAATACCTTGCACACCAGTGTTATGATGAGTCAAAAGAACTTGTCAAACACGGTGTGGGAGGTGTTTTATATGGAATTACCAAAAAATATTACACAAATCGGAGAAGTAAACAAAGATTGTAAAATATACGTGGAAGATTATGTCATCTCCTATATGAAGCAGATGAATCATTCGGCTCAGGATAAAGAGATGACTGTGGCGTTGTATGGAAGACGACACATAGAGGAAGGTGTTTCCTATTATTTTCTGTATGGCGCATGCAAGACGGAGTCATTGCAACGGGAAGTGAGACATTTGTCACAGGCTCAGTTGCAGGAGATAGAGAAGCTTCGCAAGAAGTATTTTGCGGAATTGGAGTTTGTCGGATATCGTATATTAAACGGTGATATGATAGAAGGCTTGCATATTTGTGAACAGAGCATTTGCAGATACATAGGTGGATATGCAAGATTTTATGAAAAGAATGATGCTATGCTTGCGTATATGCTGGAGGTTCGAGAGCAGGCAGAACCTGAGCAGGTGGACCAAACCAGATATGAAGAGGTCAAAAAACGCCAAGAAGAGCGCAGAGATGCGGCGGGCGTTGCAAACGCCGGACAACCTGTAGAGTGGTTGAAACGCAGTGCTCCTGCAGCTGTCAATTTGCAGAAAATGCGCTTGGCGGCAGTGGGAGGTTTTGCTCTTTTGTGCCTGTTGGGAATCGGCACCTTTCGTGAGAACGAATTAGCTGTAAATGAGCAGGCGGCTAATACAGATGTGGCTGCTAATGCGGCAGTAGAAACAAGTGTTACAAAGAAGGAAACTCTTAAGATGGAGGACAAGCTGGAGCAGGCGCTTTTGGCAGAAAATCAATCTTTGGAGACGGAGGCTGATAGCCGCCAACCGGGAACGGAAGCTTCAAGCGAAACGGTACAGGAGAGTGAGGCATCACAGGAGTCTGAAACCGTACAGGAGAGTCAGGCAGCATCGGCGAGTGAAGAGGCAATTGAGAGCGAAGTGAATAAAGAAAAAAAGCCGGAAGTGGAGAGTTCTGTAGAGGAACAGTCCGAGGAAGCGACACAGACGTCGCAAAAAGGGAATGGTGCAGTTGCATATATTATTCAACCGGGTGACACACTGATTGGAATTTGTCTTCGTCAATATGGCAGTGATGTCAGATTGACAGATGTTTGTCTGATGAATAATATTTCCGATCCGGATGACATAAAAGAAGGACAGATTATTTTGCTGCCCGATTAATTTACGAGGTATTTCATGGCAGATATTAGAAGTTACCGTAGAGAAAAGGAAAAAAGAGAAAAAATACAAAGTGATTACAGAGATAAAATCAAACGTCACAAGCTGAAGAATGTTTACCGGGTGCTATTGGTAGTGGCAGCTCTTTTGGCTGTGGTGGTGTTGGTTATGGTGCAATACAAGCGACATGTTTATACCGGTTATGACACGATTTCTACGGTAGTATTGGAGGGTTCAGCAGGTGCGGAGGATGTTCGCTTGCAGGATTGTGTTCTTACTTATAGTAAGGATGGTGCACATTGTACCAATGTGAAAGGTGAGGTAACCTGGAATCAGACCTATGAAATTCAAGATATTCTGGTGGATACCTGTAAGAATGTATCTGCAATTGCCAGCTATAATGGCAGAGAAATTTATGTGCAGGACAATCAGAAGCAGTTGGGCTCCATATCTACCAATATGCCTATTAAAGATATTGCAGTATCGGCTACCGGTATGGTTACGGCTGTGCTTGCTGACACAAGCGTCACATGGATTAATACCTATGATGCATCGGGCCAGCTTTTGTTTACGGGACAAGCCCATATGGACGAGTCGGGGTATCCTGTGTCAGTCAGTTTGTCACCGAATGGAGTGATGCTTGCAGTGACTTATGTTTATTTAGATGCCGGGACGCTCAAGTCTAATGTGGTTTTCTATAATTTTGGTCCTGTAGGTGACAATATGAGTGACCATGTAGTGGGATTGTATTTCTATTCGGATATGCTGATTCCCGAAATTCGATTTGTGGATGATGAGACGGCTTTTGCTGTGGGCGACAATCGTTTGATGGTTTTCAAAGGAGCCCAGACACCTACTGAGGAAGCGGGTTACATCTATAATAAAGAAATCCAGTCTGTTTTCTATGGTGACAATCATGTTGGTCTGGTATTTGTATCAGATGACATGGAGCATGCCTATATGATGGATGTGTACAATACAGCCGGCAAGAGGATTGATACATACTATTTTGATTTGGAGTACAATGAAATCTTTTTTGAGGAAGAGTGCTTTGTTATTTATAATGAAACCGAGTGTCAGATTATGACTTATGGCGGAGCAGAGAAATACAATGGCTATTTTTCCAAAGCGGCAGATTTACTATTTCCGGCAGGAGGAGCATATAAATATGTATTGGTGACGGAGACATCTATTGACATCATACAGTTAAAGTAGGAGTACAAGTGAAAAATGCAGATTAATATTTTATTACTGGGTGTAGTGCTTTTCATGATTTTTAAAATCTATGACGGCTACAACAAGGGCATGGTTAAGGAAATTATATCCTTTGTGTCACTTATTTTTCTATGTATAGTAGTTGCGCTGGTAGGAAATGGACTAAACAGTTACTACGATGGGAAAATTTTAAATGTTGTGGTGATGGTACTGTTGCTGGCGGTGTTGGGTATAGTACACCATTTGATTAATGCGGTGCTTATTCCGGCAAAGCTCCTTGCAAAGCTTCCTATAGTGAAGAGTCTGGATAAAATACTGGGCGCTGTGGTAGGAATTGCAGAAACAATTTTAATATTGTGGACAATATACACATTTGCGATGATGATGGATTTGGGTGCAATTGGAGATTTTGTTCTTCAAAGTACTGCGGACAGCCGTATACTGACTTGGCTTTATGAGCACAACCAGCTTGCGGGATGGTTGCAGATTTTGGGAACAGAGTTGGACGCAAAACTACACATAAAGCTTTAAAGATATCCCTGTTTTCCGCGGTTTGTGGGCAACAGGGACATTTTGTGGATAAAATTTAAAAAATAGTGTTGACAAGTGGAAAACTTTTGTGGTAGTATAAAACTCCACCGCGCAAAACAACTGAAAAGTTGCGGAAACGGTGAAAATAAAAAACTTGAAAAAAGTTAAAAAAGTTGTTGACAAAGCGAAAGACACATGATATGATATCAGAGTTGCCGCTG
>CAYOGM010000085.1:0-11732 GCA_964403595.1 uncultured Acetatifactor sp.
ATGCCTGAGATTGAGGAAGATGTGGATGTGGAGATTGATGAGAAGGATTTGCGCATTGATACTTACCGAAGTAGTGGTGCCGGTGGTCAGCATATCAATAAGACATCCTCCGCGATTCGTATTACTCATATCCCTACAGGAACGGTGGTGCAGTGTCAGAATGAGCGAAGCCAGTTCCAGAACAAGGATAAGGCAATGCAGATGTTGAAGGCCAAGCTGTTTTTGTTAAAACAGGAGGCTAATGTTGAGAAATTGTCCGATATTCGAGGTGAGGTGAAGGAGATTGGATGGGGTAATCAGATTCGTTCCTATGTGTTACAGCCCTATACCATGGTAAAGGATCACCGGACAGATGTAGAGACCGGAAATGTGGATGCTGTATTGGATGGTGCGCTTGACTCATTTATCAATGGGTATTTGAAGTGGATTAATACGTCGGAGTCTGCTGAGTAGGTGTTTCGGACTGCATCAGGTTAAGGAAAAAGAATGCGCAGGCAACCTGCATATAAGGATAAACCCATAAATAGCAGATGCCAAAAGTGAGAAGGCTGAGCAGTAACAGTGGAAGGAAACTAAGTTCCAGCAAAAATATGCGGAACTTGTGACCGGACATGAGGTTGCGGCTCAGCTTTATTAATTGGCGCACATTGTATTGCGGAAAATCCAGCATCAGAAAATAGCTCATGGAGAGTCCGTAATACAGAGGCAGATAGATTAAAGTGCCCATAAGGGACAATGCCAGCATATAGATAACCGGCTCATAGTCTGTAGAGGTATTTAAAAAATAGGTTGCCAATGCACTGGGCAGAGAACACAGCTGCTGCAATAATACAAGTATGGCAGAAAGCTTAAGGGATTTCCTAAACTGATAGCGATAGCCATAAAAGATATCGGTTACCTTTGCGGTATACCCACAGGCAATATTCAGTGCATAAAGTGTTATGCCAACAGAAAATACGTTGGTAAAAACAGCGGTTACCTCGGTCACAAAATAATCAATAAGAGAAAGTGTATTGATATACGGTTCCATGGCAGACGTATCCTCTAAGAGAAGGAGCAGTTGTTCGGCGGTCAGGCTGTTTGCAAGCGTTTCGTAGGTAAAAACAAATAAAAAGTAAATACAGCTGACGATAGCCTCAAGAATAAATTGAACACCACTTTTGATGATAAACATCAAAAATACAGCCAAAATAAATTTGGTTAAATGCCCGCTTAGGGCATTCAGTGCATGGAACTTCAATTGTGACGCAGATAAAAGGTTCGTTTTACGAGGTGAATTCATTTGAGTACTCCTGTCAGGCCATAATATCTTGATTCATACCGGCATATTTGATGTGGTCGGTAGCTTTTAAATCCTGTTGATAGGGATTATCTTCGTTGTAATATTTAATCTGTGTGTTGGTGGTGCCGCCGGAGACGTAGGAGCGACCACATTCCGGGCAGACAGCGGTGCGAATGGACACGGAAGCACGAAGCACCTTTCCGTTATTCTGTGCAGCATCCGTGTAGGCATTACTTACATGCTCCTGTTCATGGGCACGTACGCGGGCAGCGGCACTCTGAGGAGAGAGATGCTGTGCTGTTTTGAAGGACACCATTTCATCGGAACCATCCTGGTATTTGCGGTTTTTACAGGTTTCGCATTCCTCGCCAGGGGCTTTGCGGCCATCGTCAATGCCGGGAATGCGGCCTTCTTCACCTCCGGAAATGGAAGAATTCCCATAATTGCCATAAGAATTATAGGCGTTATTTAATGGCGATATGTTCATAGGCGACCTCCTTTGTCTGTATCGGCAATACTTTGACGTTCTATTCTATTTTTACTGTATCATCTTTTAAGAAAAATATCAAACGATTACAGTTAAATTTGTAAAAAACTTGAAAAAATGACTGATTTTTTATAAAATAGTTTATGCTACTGCCATTAAATATAAGGCGGTGAGCAACAGAAATGAGGAGAACAATATTATGGATATTTTGCTGGTGTTAACAGAAGAACTTAAGGTTCAGAAATGGCAGGTGGAGGCTGCAGTAAAGTTGATTGATGAGGGGAATACAATTCCTTTTATCTCCCGTTACCGAAAGGAGGTAACCGGTGCTCTGGACGATGAGCAGTTGAGAAATCTGCATGAAAGACTTCAGTATCTGCGCAATCTGGAAGACAAGAAAAATCAGGTTCTGGGAAGTATTGAAGAGCAGGGACTTTTGACGGAGGAACTTAAGGAGAAGATTTTGGCGGCGGAGACGTTGGTGATGGTGGAGGATTTGTACCGTCCTTATCGTCCCAAGAGAAAGACCAGAGCCAGCGTGGCGAAGGAAAAGGGTCTGGGAGGTCTGGCAGAGTTTATTCTGGCTCAGGAGACCAAGGAGCCTGTCGAGAAGGAAGCAGAGAAGTATCTTTCGGAAGAAAAAGGTGTGGCTACTGTAGAGGAGGCTTTGCAGGGGGCTAAGGATATTATTGCGGAAGGGGTATCTGACGAAGCGGATTTCCGCACGTTTATTCGTGATTTAACCATTGCGGAGGGCATGATTACAAGCACTGCCAAGGATGAAACGGCAGAGAGTGTATATGAGATGTATTATAACTTTGAAGAGTCTGTGAAGAAAATTGCAGGTCATAGAATTCTGGCTCTGAACCGTGGCGAGGCAGAGAAGATTCTTACGGTAAAAGTGAGCGCACCGGATGAGAAGGCGGTGGGTTATCTGGAGAAACAGAAGATTACTGTGGAGAACGAGTTTACCACTCCTCTTATTAAAGATGCTGTGGAGGATAGCTATAACCGTTTGATAGCACCTGCTATTGAAAGGGAAATCCGCAATATGCTTACAGAAAAGGCGGAGGATGGTGCCATCGGCGTTTTTGGCAAGAATTTAAAGCAGCTTCTGATGCAACCGCCCATTGCAGGCAAGGTGGTACTGGGATGGGATCCGGCTTTCCGTACGGGATGTAAGCTTGCAGTGGTGGATGCCACCGGTAAGGTTCTGGATACGAAGGTGATTTATCCTACCGCTCCCCAGAATAAGGTGGAGGAATCCAAGGCTGAGTTAAAGCGGATTATCAAAAAATATAATGTAGATTTAATCTCGGTTGGAAACGGAACTGCCTCCAGAGAATCTGAGCAGATTATCGTGGAGCTTTTGAAAGAGCTGGACAGACCGGTGCAGTATGTAATTGTAAATGAGGCAGGTGCTTCTGTGTATTCTGCGAGCAAGCTGGCTACAGAGGAGTTCCCTAATTTTGACGTGGGACAGAGAAGTGCAGCTTCTATTGCAAGAAGATTGCAGGATCCTTTGGCGGAACTGGTTAAGATTGATCCCAAGTCTATTGGTGTGGGACAGTATCAGCATGATATGAATCAGAAAAAGTTAAGTGACGCTTTAAACGGTGTTGTAGAGGATAGTGTAAACAAGGTTGGCGTGGATTTGAATACAGCATCAGCCTCTTTGCTTGAGTATATTTCCGGTATTAACAAGACAATTGCAAGAAATATTGTGGATTACCGTGAGCAGAATGGTCGGTTTACCAATCGTAAGCAGCTTCTTAAAGTGGCGAAATTGGGTCCCAAGGCATTTGAGCAGTGCGCGGGCTTTATGCGCATTACAGATGGAGATAATCCGCTGGATGCCACCAGTGTACATCCTGAATCTTATGCGGCAGTGGAGAAGCTTCTTGGCAAGCTTGAGATGACGCTGGAGGATGTACGTGCCATGCAGAAAAATTCCGGGCAATTTAAGTCCGTAAAGGACAAGAAAAAGCTGGCAGAGGAAATCGGTGTGGGTGAGATTACCCTGACAGATATTATGAAGGAGTTGGAGAAGCCTGCAAGAGACCCCAGAGAGGATATGCCCAAGCCTATTCTTCGCAGTGATGTGTTGGATATGGAGGATTTGAAACCGGGGATGATTCTGAAAGGTACTGTGCGAAATGTAATTGATTTCGGTGCATTTGTGGATATCGGTGTACATCAGGACGGTCTGGTGCATATTTCTCAGATGACAGAACGCTACATTAAGCATCCGCTGGAGGCTGTGAGCGTGGGTGATATTGTAGAAGTACAGGTATTATCTGTGGATGTGGCCAAGAAGAGAATTGGACTGACCATGAAGATTCAACCTCAATAAAATCCCTATTGACAAAACCATAACAATGCCGTAATATAATCCACGAGGCAGGTTGCTGCCGACAAATGAAAATTCTTCGGGGTTGGGTGCGGATGCGAGAGCATTTTATTCCCTACTGGCGGTAATGCAGGCAAGCTGCAGAGTCCGCGACCCATGGCTGAATGGATGAGGATTTGGTCATGGCTGATCCGGTGAGAGACCGGGACCAACAGTATAGTCTGGATGAAAGAAGAAATGAGTACAGCAAAGGACATAGGTTTATAATCTTTTGGTATGTAGGTGATGCAGGTCAAAGGATATCCGTGTGTTGTATATGTTAATGAATTTGTTCCCCCGAACCCATATGTGGTTTGGGGGATTTTTTGATGTATATAGCATCGGGAATAGGGGCAGGTGCTTTGATGCGGTACACAGTTTAAGAAGAATTTTCCCGCTATCAATATTGTGATGCTGATGCATCAGACAGGAGGAAAATGAAATGAATAATTTAGTAACAGATGTTACGGAAAACGCGGTATTTGTGTTGGAGATTTTGGGGGTTATTGCAGCTCTTTTTGTGGTGGCATATATCCTCGAAAAAATGGCGCAGAAGAAACAGGGTGTGAAGGAACCGGTGCTTAACACCCGTAAGTCAGCCATGATTGGTATGTTTGCTGCTATTGCGTCGATACTTATGTTGGCGGAATTCCCAGTTTTGTGGGCGCCGGGGTTTTATAAGCTTGATGCCAGTGAATTGCCTATTTTGATTGGAGCGTTTGCTTTCGGGCCGGTGGCAGGTGTGTTGATGGAGTTTATCAAGATTTTGCTGAATCTGTTATTCGATGGAACAAGTACTGCATTTATTGGTGAATTGGCAAATTTTGCAGTGGGATGCAGTTTCATTCTGCCGGCATCTGTGGTATATCGCTTTGGCAAGACCAAGAAAAGTGCTATTTGGGCATGCGTAATAGGAACAATAGTTATTACCATATTTGGTACAGCATTCAATGCCATTTATCTGATTCCGGCATATGAAAAGGCACTTGGATTATCTATAGAAACTATTATTGGAGCAGGCGTGGCTGTAAATCCTCTGGTTCAGGAGGGGAATATCTGGAGCTTTGTGGTAGCTTGTGTGGCTCCGCTGAACCTGGTTAAGGGAGTTTCGGTGTCTGTGATTACCCTTTTGGTTTACAAACCGCTTAGCCCCATTATCAAGAATAATCGTTAATATAATATTATAGAATATACCGGACCTTCATTGTCGTTGCTCATACCGACAATGAAGGTTTTTGTTTGTTAAAAATCTGAAACTTTTTATTTGGTTCATACGTCTAAATGTATGGATGGCTGTTTCTTGACATATAGTGTTGACAGCTGTTAAAAAAGACAGTACTATTCATATGGTACAATTGATTATCATGCAGGTAGGGGAGAAGAGGGAGTTTTAAAAATATGGGAGCATTAATTGAAATCAAAGACATGTGTAAAATTTACAATCCGGGTGAAAATGAGGTGCGGGCCTTGGATAATGTGAATGTCACTGTGGATGAGGGCGAGTTTGTGGCCATCATTGGTCAGTCGGGCAGCGGCAAATCTACACTTATGAACATGCTTGGATGTTTGGATGTGCCTACCTCCGGCAGCTATAAGCTTCATGGGCAGGATGTGGCAGATTTGAGTGATGATGCATTGTCGGACATTCGTAATAAGGAAATTGGATTTATTTTTCAAGGGTTTAACCTGATTCCGAATCTTACGGCAAGAGAGAATGTGGAGCTGCCCTTGATTTACAGAGGAGTTGCAGGCAGTAAGAGAGAGGAATTGTCACGAATTGCTTTGGAAAAGGTAGGGCTGGCGCATCGGATGGAGCATAAACCGGCGGAGATGTCCGGAGGGCAGCAACAGAGAGTTGCCATAGCGCGAGCCATAGCTCAGGCACCACCTGTTATTTTGGCTGATGAACCCACGGGTAATCTGGATTCTCATTCTACGGTGGAGATTATGGGGATTTTGGAAGAGCTACATAGAGAAGGGCGAACTGTTATTTTGATTACCCATGACAATGAGATTGCGGCGAGAGCCAAGAGGGTTATAAAGATTAAGGACGGACAAATTGAGACTGATATCGTACAACAAGAAAATCAGTCAGAATCGGAAGCGGGCATTGAGAAGATGCAGGAGGGAATGTAATGAAGTTGTTTAATAAGAGTCAAAAGGGTGCTACCGTAGGGAAAAAGAGAAAGAAAACACGCGTTATTATAATTGTGGTGGTTGTAATTGTATTATTTTTGCTATTAAAGGGATGTTCCGGTGGCGAAGTGAAAACCGTGGTCACAACTGCGTATGCAGAAAAGGGAGAGCTGCAGGAAAGTGTCAGTACCAGTGGAACGGTACAGGCAGAGAATGTGAAGGTTATTTTTGCACCGGCCTCCGGCAAGCTTGCTACCATAAATGTGGCTGCCGGTGATGCAGTGCAGAAGGGGGATGTGTTGATGGCCTATGATGACACCCGACTGGAGAGCGATTTTAAACAGGCATCTCTTCAGCAGGCCAAATCCGATGCAGGCTATAACAGTGCCATTGCGGACAGCGCTGACAGTCAGGCTAAATTGAAGGAAGCTAATACTAATATTTCGGTGCTGGAGCAGCAGATTGCGGATAACAAAGCATATTTGAAGGATTTGCAGTCCAAACTCGGGCAGAGCCAGCGGGATACTTCCAATGCCCTTGCCAAGGAGGCTTATGAATTGCAGAGGGAATTAGAAGAACTTCAGGAAGAGGGGGGCGATGAAAAAAGCATTCGGGAGATAGAGAGTGAGCTTGCAAGAAACAGTTATTTACAGCAGATTGCCGGTTCCTCCGACTATGTGGTTGAGATGGAAGAGGAAATTGCAAATGTGCAGGAACTAATTGCAGAGTATGAGTCTTACAAGGCGGAGATGGAAGGCCAAAAAAGTAGTAGCGAAACAGGTGTTATGGATTCCTATGACAAGATTTCCTATGAAGCAGATAAAGAGCTTGCGGATATTGCCTACAGCGAGGCGCAGACAGCCTATTATGCAAGCAAATCCGGTATCTGTGCAGAATTTGCAGGTGTGGTGACGGAAGTCAGTGCGGTGGAAGGTTCCACGGTGTCCGAGGGCATGCAGCTGCTTACCTTAGAAAGTACGGAGGAAGTGAAGGTAACTTTTAGTGCTTCCAAGCAGGATGTTGCTAAGCTGGCGATAGGTCAGGTTGCAGAGGCGACTATTTCCGGGAAGGTTTATAGTGGTACGGTGAGTAAAATCAATAGAATGGCTACTATGAATTCGTCTAATACACCCATGGTAGGCGTAGAGGTCCATATTGATAATCCGGATGATAAGATTATCCTGGGTCTGGATGCTAAGCTGACGGTTCATACCAGTTCGGTACAGGATGCGCTGTTGATTCCTGTAGAAGCAATTAATGCAGACAGAGATGGGGATTTTCTTTATGTGGTGGAGGATGGTATTGTGGTCCGAAAGCCTGTTGTGTGTGGAATTTCCAATGACACTCATACTGAGATTCTGGAGGGGATTACGGAGCAGGACCAGATTATTCTGACCTATATTGGTACACTGGAGGAAGGTATGGCAGTTACAGTTATGCCGGAAATGTAGGGGGCGGTTTATGGTACAGATTTGGGAATATATCAAAATTGCGCTTCTTAATATTAAGAGTAACAAAGGCCGTTCCATTCTCACCATGCTGGGCATCATTATTGGAATATCATCTGTTATTATGATTATTTCCATTGGAAACGGCGTGAAGGGTGGCATCAATAATGAGTTGAATGCTATAGCAGGTGGACAGATTTATATCTATTCTTATGGTAATAATGAGGAAGGAATCGAGGTAGAGTTTACCGATGAGGATATCGAAGCCATCAAGGAAAAAGTTCCTCATGTCAAGGCGGTCACTCCCAATTGGGGATTTAATGGAAGTTTTACCGGCAGGAAAGGAGTTTTTAACGGCACGGTCACCATGGGGATGCCGGGACTCGAGTATTCCAGCAGTGACCCTGTTATCAAAGGAAGATATTTTAATGATAATGACTATTATTCTGCCAATCAGGTATGTGTGATTACAGAGAGTAGCGCCAAGACGTTATTTGGAACAACAAATGTTATTGGTATGACTATGGATGTGAATCTGCTGGGTATCACTAAGGAATTTACTATCATTGGAATCCGACAGGACAATGCTTCGCTACTGGGAGGAATGATGTCTGAAAGTGTTACAATGGAGTGCCCGCTGACAGTTGTGTCATCTTCCTATGGATTTTATGTCAGCATGAACGACCTGCTGATTATCAGCGATGGAGCTGAATATTCGACAGAAGTGGCGGAAAAAACAGTTCGACTTATGGAAAACCGACACGGGGTTCGTGGGAAGAATGCAATTCAAGTCGAGAACTTCAATGACTATATGAGTCAAATAAGTGACATCTTGAATTATATTACAATCTTTGTAGTATTTGTTGCCGCCATATCTCTTTTGGTTGGCGGAATTGGTGTTATGAATATCATGCTTGTGTCAGTGACGGAGCGTACAAGAGAAATTGGTATACGAAAGGCGCTGGGGGCCAGAACCCGTTCTATATTGATTCAATTTCTTGCAGAATCTGCGCTGATATCTTTATTAGGTGGGCTGATAGGAATTGTGCTTGGTGTGCTTGGGGCTATGGGAGTCTGTTCGTTAATCGGTTTCACTGCATCGGTCAGCCCGGGCACAGTTTTGGGAGCAAGTGTGTTTTCTTCGGCGGTGGGTATTTTCTTCGGAATTTATCCTGCAAGAAAGGCTGCAAGGTTAAGTCCCATTGAGGCTTTGCGTCATGAATAATTAGTACTTGCTTTTTGGCATGGAAAAACATATAATTTAAAGAAGACAATAAAGCACCTACAAGGGATAAGTTTGTAGGTGCTTTTTCAAGGTGGAGGAGTATATGGTAGAGCTTGATGTAAAGATTGAGGCGGGAGATTTATATGATTACCTGCTGATGCACACATATAATGGTGCATCCGGGATTTTAGGGAGCTGTATGGGTGCATTGGCTGCGTTTGTTGGATTTACAAAAGGCCCGGTTATTTTGGGGATTTTGGGGCTGATTGTATTGGTTTATCTGCCGTGGACACTTTTTCTGAAAAGCAGACAGCAGGCGCTTAACAATCCGGCATTTGCGAATCCATTGCATTATAGATTGGACGAGCAGGGGATTACCGTGTCTCAAGGAGAAATGGAGGAGCGACAGGAATGGACTGATATGGTGAAGGCTGTTTCCACAAGCCGTAGTATAATTGTATATACGTCCAAAAACAGTGCAACTATTTTTCCACGAAAACAGATGGGAGATAAGACAACGTCTGTTATTCAATGTATCTGTTCCAATATGGAGCCGAAAAAGGTGCGAATCCGCAATTAAGGAGTATGTTATGACAATCATAGAAACAAGAAGTCCGGAGGAGACTTTGGCTTGTGGGGAGCGTCTGGGACGTGAGTGTAAGGCCGGACAGGTTTATACATTAATTGGAGATTTGGGAGTGGGTAAAACTGTATTTACTCAGGGTTTTGCAGCCGGACTTGGTGTAAAGGGACCGGTGAACAGTCCCACATTCACAATCGTACAGATTTATGACGAGGGACGACTTCCTTTTTATCATTATGATGTGTACCGCATTGCAGATGTGGAGGAGATGGAGGAAATCGGTTACGAGGATCATTTTTATGGTCAGGGCGTTTGTCTGGTGGAATGGGCCAATTTGATTAGTGAGATTCTGCCGGAACATTACACAGAGATTATTATTGAAAAGAATTTGCAAGAGGGATTTGATTATCGTCAAATTACGCTAAAGGAGCGTTGACAGTATGAAGATTTTGGGATTGGACAGTTCCGGTCTGGTAGCCGGAGTAGCTATTGTGGAGGATGACCTCCTTTTAGCAGAATATAATGTAAATTACAAAAAGACTCATTCGCAGACCCTGCTTCCTATGTTGGATGAGGTGCGCAAGATGATTGAGTTGGATTTGGAAAGTGTGGATGCCATTGCAATCGCATCCGGTCCCGGTTCCTTTACCGGACTACGCATCGGTTCCGCTACGGCTAAGGGATTAGGGATGGCTTTGGACAAACCGTTGGTGGAGGTTCCTACCTTGGAGGGGCTTGCTTACAATCTGTGGGGAACGGACAGCCTGGTGTGTCCCTTGATTGATGCCAGACGCAATCAGGTATACACCGGAATCTACGAATTTGTAAGAGAAAATACAAAGGAACAGAATGTTCATATTAATATAGTAGAAACTCAGTGCGCGGTGGACATTTCTGTTATAATAGAAAAGTTGAATGTGTTGGGAAATACACAGCCGGGAAGAAGCGTAATTTTTCTTGGTGATGGAGTTCCTGTTTATAAGGAAATCATTGCTCAGCAGTTAAAGCTTCCGTATTCTTTTGCGCCGGCAGGTATGAACAGACAGAGTGCAGGAAGCGTTGCAGCTTTGGGGGCTGTTTATTTTGCTGAAGGCCGTACGGTGTCGGCGGCGGAGCATCAGCCGGAATATCTGCGCCAGAGCCAGGCGGAAAGGGAACTGGCAGAGAAGGAGCGGAAATGAGTGTTTTGATTCGGCCTTTTGAACAGAGGGATGTTTCGGAACTTGTTGAATTGGAAAAGAAAAATTTTTCCATGCCATGGTCAGAGCAACAGTTTTGTGATTTGCTGCAAAGAGATTATTGTCTGTATTTAGTTGCTCAAAAAGAGGATAAGGTTATTGGTTGCGCCGGCTTGACCATATTGGTCGATGAAGGTGATATTGATAAAGTAATGGTGGCAGAAGAGTGTAGAGGGCATGGGATAGCGGCTTTGCTGATGGAAGAACTGCTGGCAGAAGCCGGACGGCGCGGTGTGAAGGACTTTACACTGGAGGTTCGGGCGGGAAACGTGCCCGCAATTAAACTTTATGAGAAATTTGGTTTTGTATCGGAGGGGATTCGTCCCCGATTCTACGATAAACCGGTGGAGGATGCTGTGATTATGTGGTTGCGCCAATAATTACCACGACCCGAAAAGTGGTTTCTATAGTATACTGAAAGTAAACGGAAAATGGAGACTACAAAGGATTGCGGGAAGAGAAATTTGTGCTTGTGCCCAAATTTCCGGATTGCTGCAAGAATGGAGATTAGCATGCAGAAATATGGTAAGGTAATTTGCAATCAGTGCAAGAAGGAATTAAAATCGAACGGGAAATATTTAACCGAGGGCTGTTTTTCTGTGGATTATACTTTTGGGTACTTCAGTCAGAAAGATGGTACACGCCATAGGTTTGATTTGTGTGAGGAATGCTACGACCGAATGATAGAGCGGTTTGCCATTCCTGTGGAGGAGGATGAGGAGACAGAATTATGTTAGATGTTTGTTTACTGGGGACAGGAGGTATGATGCCATTGCCGTACAGATGGCTTACATCCCTCATGCTTCGTTACAATGGCAAAAGTATTTTGATTGATTGTGGAGAGGGTACTCAGATTGCCCTACGGGAAAAGGGCTGGAGTCCTAATCCAATTGATATTATTTGTTTTACACATTATCATGCGGATCATATCAGCGGATTGCCGG
>CAYOGM010000086.1:0-11705 GCA_964403595.1 uncultured Acetatifactor sp.
CTGTGCATCTAAAATACGCTTTAGAGCCTTGATCTCCACTATATAATAGCTCTCACCACTTCCCAAATCGTCCTTGAGTGCCATAGAAGAATAAATACTCCATACCGAAGATACATATCTTTCCGCAGTGCAGGTATGAACGGTCTGGGCAAGAATCGCATTAATCGCTACCATCTTAAGAAATGTAGACTTACCGGATGCATTGGAGCCTGTAAGCAACACACCATTTTCAGCCTTAATACTGTTTTTTACAGGTTGCTCCAAAAGAGGATGATACCCTTGCGCAATCTCAATGGAATGCCCCGCATCCAAAAGGCTTGGAGCACACCAGCCATTTTCAAGACTTGCTCTGAAATAGCCAACAGAAACTGCCGATTCCATAAAGCCCAGCACACCAATCAACTCATCTGTCTGTTGCAGATTCAGACGCAATTTCCCCAACATCCGGTTAAATATAATCAAATCCAGATGAAACAGCATTCGCCCATAATCCATCAATACTTCCAGTGGATTTCCTGTCTTGGGTCCGGCCATGGCCGACACCCAAGAAAATCCGTTGCTGATTCCCTTTAAACAACTCAGAATCTCTTTCATTCTCAGAATTTCTTCCTTGCATACCGGAAGATTCAACTTACTGACCTTTTCTGCAGTGAGAATCAGTCTGGTCACATAGGCAAAGCTTACAATGTAGGACTCCACCTCTGCCTTCGTCTTAAAATAAGTGACAATCCGATAGACCGCCAATATACACAAAGCTACCAGTGCCAGCGAAAAGTCAAAAGACAAGAGAACCGGAATCACAAGATACAAAGCATTAAATACGTACTCTTTTACATTGCTTCGCTCTCCGAGATAATCCAAATTCTCAATATAGTCATACAGAGAATACTTACCGGTATACCCCAGCTCACTCATCACATATTGTATATCCGTCCGCTCATCTTCATGCCCACTAAACCACTGCACCAGCTCTTCAAAATGATTCAGCAGCTCTTTGTCCTGCTTTACACTCCGAAGCAGATAATACAAGTACTCCTCCCCGGTGGCAGTATGTGTGTAATTGATTCGCTTAAACACATCATCCATGCTCAAATCATTCCAGGTAATGTCGTCCAGCTGACCTTCCTTCGAATGTCTCTTAAAATATCCCGGAATATGAACACTATTCTCCACAGTATACTTCCGAGTAGGCATTTTACCAAAATTATCCCGAAGTCCCTGTCTAAACTTTTTCTTTCTCTTGGCATCCTGCCACGCTTCTCTTACAAACAACAGTACCACCAGCAAAAGTACTGCGGCTGTCAAAACCAAATATTCCATAAATCAGTTCTACCTTTGTCCTTTATACCGCCAAAAAGAATTTCACAAGAAAAATCAAAGACAGTACCATAGTCAGTACAGACACTTCCTTTGCCTTACCGGTAAACAATTTAATCACGGTATATGCAATCAGACCAATTCCGATAGCATGTCCGATGGAACCGGACACCGGCATGGCAATCAGCATAAGTGCCACCGGTACAGACTGACTGTTATCATCAAAATCAATATTCTTCAAGCCGGTAATCATCAATACACCTACATAGATAAGTGCTGAAGAAGTTGCCGCCGCAGGAATAATTGCAGCAATGGGTGCAAGGAACATACACGCCAGGAACATAACACCGGTGGTCAACGCAGTGAGACCGGTACGTCCTCCCGCCTCAACACCGGAGGCAGACTCAATGAATGTGGTAACCGTGGACGTACCAGTTGCAGCACCGGCCACAGTACCAACTGCATCTGCCAAAAGTGCCTCCTTCATCTTGGGCATCTTACCGTCTTTATCCAACATTCCGGCGCGGCTCGCAGTACCTACCAGTGTACCGATAGTGTCAAACATATCAATAATACAAAATGTTACAATCAATGTGATGACCGTAAACCAACCAATCTGTATAAAGCCCTCAAAATTAAACTTAAACAGAGTTGTTTTCGCCATGTCTGCAAAAGGCGGTACAAAGGAAGCTCCTGAAAGCCCCACAAAAGGATTAACTCCAAGGAAAACCGCCTGACCTGCCCAATAGATTATACTTGCTACCAGCATGCCTATAATCACTGCCGCTTTAACGCCCTTCTGTGCAAGAATAATGATTACGAACAATCCAACAAACATGGTTACAACCTTAAGTACCATCTCCGAATATCCGGACCCCATACTCGTCTGGGCGATACTGGGAGACAATGCTCCAAAGAAATCCTGCATTGCATAGAAAGGACCTCCGTTTTCGGAATACACACCTGCATTGGAACCAAAACCAATATTCATAAGCATCATACCAATTGCAGGAGAAACACCCAGCCGTACTCCCAAAGGAATCGCATCAACAATCTTTTCTCGCACACTCATAAGAGAAAGCACAATAAATACCAAACCCTCAATCAAAATAATACAAAGTCCTGCCTGAAAAGATTCCAGATAAGTCATCCCTGTTAAGGTAACAATATTGGTAACCACCACTGCAAAGAAACTGTTAAGCCCCATACCGGGTGCCATTGCAAAGGGTTTATTGGCGGCAAAAGCCATAACAAACATACCCACTGCCGATGCAATACAAGTCGCCATAAACACGCCATTCCAAAGTTCTGTTCCCTCTGCACCAAAATTGGTCAACAGATTGGGATTCAAGGCAATGATATATGCCATAGTCATAAAAGTGGTAAGACCTGCAACTATCTCTGTTTTGACATTCGTACGATTTTCTTTTAATTTAAATAGTTTCTCCAGCATTTGCTTTCCTCCTAAACACTATTCGATATTCTTTTGAAAATAGCATTGCATTTATCATATATATCTTCCGGGCTTTCACCCACAAAATACTTTCCGTCTTTATAGAGTATTTTTCCATTAATCATAGTCATACGTACATTACTCTTACTGCCACTGTACACAAGATTCCCCACAACATTGCCGTCCGGCTGCATATTGGGCTGATGCAAATCAATCAGAATCACATCTGCAAGCTTACCCTTGGCAAGGGTATCCGCCTTGTTCAGACGCATTGCCTTTGCTCCATGGACAGTAGCCATTCGAAGTACCCTCTCCGCACTTAGGGATGCCGCATCCTGCTCCCTCACTTTACTTAATCCCGCTACCAGAAACATCTCCCTGAACATATCCAGACAATTATTGCTGGCAGGACCATCCGTACCGATGGATACCGGAATTTTACGCCTCTCATACTCTGCAACAGGTGCAATACCACTTGCAAGCTTCAGATTAGATGCCGGATTGGTAATCACATGAAGCCTTCTCTTCCGGAACACATCCATATCCTCCGGTGTCATATGTACACAATGAAAACCACCACCGCCAAATTCAAACATCCCCAGCGAATCCAAAAACATCGCCGGTGTCATTCCATAACGGGCCTTACACTCCTCCACCTCTTTTGCCGTCTCCGCAAGATGGGTATAAACAGGAGCTCTATATCGATGAGCCAGTTCAGACACCTTACACAAAAGCTCCTTGGAACAGGTATATTCCGCATGAAACCCTAACTGATAGCTAATTAGTGAATTTTTTCTGTTCCACTTTCCATATTCCTCCTCCACCTGTTCCGGAGAAGAAACAAAATTGTTTAGTCCGGGCACCAGCACACAGCGCATTCCTGTATCCATACACCCTTCCGCCACAGCCTCGGGATTGACATACATATCAAAAATAGAGGTAACACCACCGCTTAAGTATTCCAATACTGCAAGCTTAGTAAGCTCATAGATATCTTCCTCTGTAAGATGAGCCTCCATCGGGAAAATCTTCTCATTCAGCCACTGCGCCAACGGCAAATCATCCGCATAAGAACGCAAAAAAGTCATTGCAGAATGAGTATGGGCATTTTTAAATCCGGGCATCAACAAATTACCCTCACAGTCTATCTGAACATCCCAGTCAATACGAAGCCCGTTCCCGTTATTCCACTCACTTGCAAGCTCCTCATCGGAGGCTACACAGACTATTTTTTCGTTCTTAATCCAGACTTCACCGCGGAAAATATCCCTGTGTTTCTCCATTGTAAGAATTCGCGCATTATACAACCTGATATTCATCGAATCGACGCACCTCCAAACCCAAATGGCAAAAGCTCATCCAAAGAATACTCTTTATAATCATCCATATTCTTCACCACCAGAATCAGAAAATCACCTGCGCAAAACTCCATCATCACCTGTCTGCAGACACCGCAGGGATAAGCATAATCCTTCGGCTCACAACCGGCCATACCACCTGCAATGGCAATAGCTGCAAACTCCCTATGTCCTTCACTGGCTGCCTTAAAAAAAGCTGTCCGTTCTGCACAATTTGTAGCACCATAGGAAGCATTCTCAATATTGCAACCCTGATATACTTTCCCGCTCTTTGTCAAAAGTGACGCACCTACTGCATAATGTGAATAGGGCGTATACGCATTTTCTCTCGCCTGCATGGCAGACTGTATCAGCATCTTTTTTTGCTCCTGTGAAATTTGCATTTCCACATCAACTCCTCTTCCCTATTCCACTCTCAGTTTCAGTAACCTTTACAATCCTTACACAAATTTCTTTACACTTTCTGTCACGAGCTTTTGGAACTTGGGCGCAGCCTTATCTGCCGCCTCCTGTACCTCTTTATGATTCAAAGGATTTGGTGACAAACCGGCTGCCAGATTGCTGATACAGGAAATACCACAGACACGCATTCCACAATGTCTGGCTGCAATAGCCTCTACAACCGTACTCATTCCTACTGCATCGCATCCCAGTACATGAAGCATTTTCACATCTGCGGGAGACTCATAGGAAGGTCCTGTCATCTGAGTATAAACACCTTCCTGCAAATACACATCATTTTCCTGAGCCGTTTCCATAATAATCTGAGACAATTTTCTGTCATACACCTCACTCATATCAGGAAATCTGGTGCCCAACTCATCCAAATTGGGACCAATCAACGGATTGGGCGCAAAAGCTGCAATATGGTCACGAATCAACATCAAATCCCCGGCATGGAAGGAGGTATTCACACCACCTGCCGCATTGGTTAAAAAGAGTATTTCTGCTCCCAAAAGCTTCATTAAACGAATAGGAAGCACCACATCCGAAACAGCATATCCCTCATAGTAATGTACTCTGCCCTTCATGCAAACCACAGGCACATCTCCCACATAACCAAAAATAAATTTTCCGGCATGCCCAGGCACAGTAGATACCGGGAATCCGGGAATCTCCTCATAAGAAACTTGCGTCTCCACACGAATCCGCTCGGCATAATCTCCAAGCCCGGACCCCAAAACAATCGCTACCTTAGGCACAAAGTCAGTCTTTGCCCGCACCGCTGCCACACAATTAGTCAGTTTCTCATAAATTGGATTCACACTCATAAGCCACCTCCATCCGCCGGCCCTTGCCGACTGTTTTATTTATTCACCTACTTCACTTAATTTAATTACAATCATATCACCGGCATGTTCCACACTATGCTCACCGGGCCATACATCCATATCCTCTGCAAACTCTTCTGCATAGGGAATATTTTTGTCCGGAAGCTGCTCACAGTCATATCCCAAAGTATGCAAAAAGCCTATCACACGTCTTGTGCTCCAATAATATCGGGGCTCTTCCTCCACATCATGTTCAAACATGGATAATCCAATAATTTCTCCTTCAACGCAAGCGTTATTGCCTTGAAATTCGCGACTGCCAATAACAACAACAGGAATCTCATCTTCACCGATTTTGGGCTCCAATTGCTGAATCAAAGCTCTGCCAAGAACCTCGTCCTCCGCATATCTGCAGGCATCCGTATAGTAAAGTCTTAGAGACATCTGCATCTGGGAAACACCTCCAAATATACATAACGCCGCCAGCAAACCCATTTGCCATGCAATACCTGAAGACTTTCTCGCCGCCTTTTCAGCCACACCGTCTCCAAGACACTTTATCAACAAAACATCTGCATATAATACAAAACCTGTTATTGCCGGAAGAATCAGCTGGGAACGAACCGCCGGCTCCTCCGCACACACCACAGTCATCAAAAACGGTGTAGTCATAAGCGCCACATAATAAAACAAAAGCACTGCTCCATAACGCTTAATCAGGCAAAGCACCGCAATGAATCCCACCGCACACAGCACTCCAAATGAAATATGATAAAAAATACTATTTTGTCCTGTCAGCACATCTCTTACATGAACTGCGATACTGTACACACAATCTCTGAGAGATAACTGCCCCCACTGCACCTGACTACTCAGGTAATCCGATTCACTAAAAAATAGTTTTGTGACAATACTATTGCATAGAAACGCCCCGAGAAAAACAACGGCATAAGGAAACACATCCTTCACCACATCCAGACCGCTCTTTCTCTCTGTATCAGGCTTTTGTAATGTATCCAACAACAAAATTGTCACTGCTCCAAATATAAACAGAACAACAAAAATCTGATACACAGAAAAGGTCAACAATAACAATACGCCACTTAGCAGAAATGCAACAATTTTCTTACGGCCCTTATGCTCCTTCCCCTGCCATACCAGCCACAGGGCCACCGCCGTAAGAAATACTCCTATTCCAATTTCCGCACCTTGTAGCGTAAAATAATACTGCTCCACCAGAACCGGATGACTGACCCACAAAAATATACAACCATACGCAGTCCATCTATTGACTGAATCGGTCACACCTGCTACCCTGTCCCATAACATCACAAAAGCAAGTACGGACAATGCCAGCATCACCAAAGTCATTACTTGTGCAAAATAAGGATTATACTCCACGGAACCGGTCAGGTATTTCAAAAGCACAAGCCCCTGTCTTCCGGTATTCAGCCACCCGTCATAAAAGGGGCTCCCCAAGTGAATCAAATCCTCTGTATCAATTCCCACATTATCGGAAAACAACTTAGCGCCATGAACCAAAAGAACACAAATCGCTGCCCACACCCCATGGCACTTATACTTATTCAGATACTCTTTCATCCGATTTCTCCAACCAAATATTAGCAAAAATTAAGAAAATTCTTAGTAGAATCTTAAATTGCGTATAATACAATCAATAATATATTTATTATACAAAACATATGTCCAAAAAGCAATTCATTTGTTTTATGCCGGAAATCATGGTAGAATAGAAAATAATGACATGAATTTACAGGAGTTTATCAAATATGACCCAGACAAACAATCCCAAAACAAACAACCGTGAAGCGGCGGTTATCATTTTATATTTTGCCCTTTATTGTATCATTGCGCTGTCTCTTTTATTCCGGCAGCCCTTCGGTAATCCCCCCGATGAATTTAATCGTTATCTGATTCCTCAATACATTGCGGAACACGGAACCCTGCCAAACGGCTACGACGAATCCATCCGCATTCCTGCCTATGGCTTTTCCTACGCATTCCAACCCATTCTGCCCTATATGGCTCAGGGCTATGTCATGCGTATTGTACAATACTTCACCGACAATTCAGACATCATTTTTTACTCTGCCCGTCTGGTGGACTTTGTATTCGGACTTATTATGGCACTGTATGTACTGCTTCTGAGCAAGGAATGGTTTAAGGACAAACGACTGCAATACCTGTTCAGTTTTCTTGTAATGTTTTTGCCCCAAAGTATTTTTCTGCATACCTATGTCAATACAGATTCCTGCTGTATGATGTCCATCGCCATCATGCTCTATGGGCTGACACGTTGTCTGAAAAATAACTTTAAATATACCGATTGCCTCACCATGTCCGTAGGAATTATTCTCTGTGCCCTTTCCTACTACAATGCCTACGGATTTATTTTGAGCTGTATCTTATTATTTGTTGCCCACTTCCTCTCTGCCCACGACGGCAAAATCACCTTGGAGTGGAAACCTTTTTTGCAAAAAGGCATATTCATCAGCGTCCTGGTGCTTCTAGGCATCAGCTGGTGGTTTATCCGCAGCTATATTCTCTATGACGGAGATTTCCTCGGCATGCGTACCAGAGATTTGTGTGGTGCCCTTTATGGCAACGAAAACATGCATCCGGATGTACGCATTACCTACAAATCCATGGGCTACACCATTCCTTCCATGGTATTGAAATCCGATTTTCTGGTGTTATCCGTCAATAGCTTTATCTGTATGTTCGGACCTATGATTATGACTACTGCCACATGGATTTACCGTTTTTACAAATTCCTGTTCATTGGCGGACTGTTTCTCAGCATTGTTCCTCTGAAATTAAAGGGGCGCGAGGAGCATTTTATTACAAGGCCTGTTTTGCGCGTTTTTTTCCATGCAAATATGATAATGTGTATTCTGATTCCTTTTATATTGAGCATCACTTATTCCTATAGCATGGATTACCAGCCTCAGGGACGATATCTGATGCCGGCACTCTTACCTCTATGTTATTACTGCATCAGAGGGATTGAATTCGGCATATGTTTTGTTCAAAATATAGCAAGCGCCATCAACAAAGAAAAACCCGTAAGCAAATGGATTCTCCACCTGCTCACAGGTCTCTGTGTTGTACTGATTGTACTTTTTATAATTGCTATTCTTGTTACTGTATACGGATATGCATATCCATACTTCGCAAATCTGTAAAACAGGTACTTTATTACCAATACAATTTTTTCAGGTTAAATGATAATGCATACCATACCGCCGTTTGAATCGTTTACAATCTTTTGCATGGTATCCTGAAGCTTCACCTGACTTTCTTCACCGATAGCAGATACTTTGGCTGTAATACCGTCATTAACGAGCTGCTCTACCGTCTTGCCAAAGATATTAGTATCCCAGATACTCTCATTCATATCGGCTTGATTAATATAACGCACTAAATCTTCAGCCTGCTGTTCACTGCCCACAATAGGCGCGATTTCCGTCTCTATATTGGCGCGAATCATGTGAATGGACGGGCTGATTGCCTTGATTTTAACACCAAATTTATTACCATGGCGAATCAGCTCCGGCTTCTCCAGATGAATCTCTTCTTTTTCGGGAGTTACTACTCCATAGCCCTTGCCACGCACCATGGACACAGCCCCCAGAACCTTGGCGTACTCTTTCTGCATGGCTGCAAATTCCTTAAGCTTTTCAATCAACTGATATTCATCCTGAATATTTTCTCCAATCATCTCAGACAGCATCTCATAATAATATGCATCATCCACATCAAGCTGAATATGTACCACGCCATTATCCAGATGAATACCGTCTGTTTTGCAGCGCTTTACATACTCACCGGAAAGCTCCACCGGACGCTCCAGCACATCACGAATCCTGTCATAATCCTTCATAAGGTTACGAACACACTCAATCATATCCTGCTTCATTCGATTGTCCGCAGGTAACATCTCCACCCACTTCGGCATATAAAACTCAATGGCTGAAAGCGGAAATTCATACAAAACATGTTCCAGAATCTTATTGATATCATCCTTCTTAAGTTGCTCACAATTTACCGGAAGCACCTTTACACCATATTTTTCCATCAGATCTGTAGCAAGTCGCTTAGTATCCTCTGAATAGGGCTTCTGGCTGTTTAAAAGCACTAAAAATGGCTTATGTAAGCGTTTCAATGCAGTAATGGTCTTTTCCTCCGCATCCAGATAACTGTTTCTGGGAATATCCGTAACGCTTCCGTCCGAGGTAATTACCAAACCAATAGTGGAATGTTCATTCATTACTTTATCAGTTCCCACCTCTGCCGCCTGAGTAAAGGGAATTTCCTCCTCAAACCAAGGGGTCTTTACCATGCGTTCCTTCTCTTCCTCCAAATGCCCTGCAGCACCTTCTACCATATAACCCACACAGTCAATCAGGCGCACCTTCAGCTTCACATCCGGATTCAGACGAATCTCTGCCGCTTCATTGGGAATGAACTTGGGCTCCGTCGTTGTAATTGTCTTTCCTCCTGCACTTTGGGGCAATTCATCCATCGCTCTCTTTAACGCATGCTCATCCTCCATGTTGGGCAAAACCATTTCATCCATAAACCGCTTGATAAAGGTGGATTTACCGGTTCGAACCGGACCCAGAACGCCGATGTAAATCTCCCCTCCGGTCCGCCTCTGTATGTCAGAATACAAATCGTATGTATGATTTGATGCATAATCCATAACAAAACCTCCTGCCGATACTGTTACAGTATACGCAGGAGGCTTGTTAATAATGCCAAAAATATGCAAATGTGTACCTCAGCCAATGTTCTAAATATATTCAAAATACTCTAACAATTTTTTATAGGCATCTTGTGATGCCCTGCATGCATCCAATAAGAAGCCTTTTTCTGTTGTATATTCTCTCAACCCTCTTCGATAATACTCTTTGGAAACATCTTCCACAATAAATGGTGGAAGATTGTATTTTAGACACTCTTTAAACATAATAAGTCTGCCAACACGACCGTTTCCATCTTGAAATGGATGTATCTTTTCAAATTTGTAATGAAAATCAACAATATCTTCAAACATAATATTGCTATTTTCCCTATACTCTTTTAATAAATTCCTGATTTCAGATGTAACTCTCGATGGATGAGTCGTTTCCACCATATCACCAATCATATTCGGTTTTTTCTTATATTCTCCTACTGCAAACCATTCCTTTTGGCTGTCTGTTGTTCCACTTTTTAATATCAAATGAATCTGCTTTATAATATCCTCCGATAAATCTTTATCAGCTACCGACAAAACATAATCAAAACACCTGAAATGGTTTACCGTTTCAATAATATCATCAACCCTTTCATAACCTTCTGTAATTCCAATTGTCTGGGTTTCATAAATACTTCTGGTCTGGTCTTCCGTTAATCCGCTACCTTCCATATGATTAGAATTATATGCCAATCTTACCTGGGTTTGATGATACAATCCTCCCTTTAGTTTAATACTTTGCTCTTCTCTGAGCTTAAAAAGAATTGAATTTTCATCAATCTCCTTTTCATAGGATAAAATAGCTCCCGGCTGACAGTCAAAATAATTGCACAAGCTTTGTATGGTAGACATTGCAACCTCTTCATTTTTGGCAAGCTTTGCCATAGTTGCAGAAGATATTCCAATCTCTTTTTTTAACTTTTCCTTAGAAAGCTCTCTTTCTTCCATCATTAAAAATAATTTTTTATATGAAATCATTTCAACTACCACCTCCGCCTTTCTGAACATCTATAGTATAACATTTCCGTTTACCCCTGTAAATATTCTATATTTAGCCATCTAAACGAATCCATTTCTACCTCTTCATTCCGGCTCCGGTTCAAGAACATTTCCAAAAACAAAAGCATTCGAAGACAAACTCTCCAAATGCTTTTGCTGTAATCACTCTTTAATATAAAACATTTATTCCATGACAATACGCTTAAAGTTCTTTTTGCCGCGCTTAACTACAATACCTTCACCGGCAAACTGTGCAGGCTCATAGGTTGTCTTGATGTCGGAGACCTTCTCGCCGTCTACTGTGACACCGCCCTGCTCTACAGCACGGCGTGCCTCGGAGCGGGATGCAGTCAAACCGGATGCGGCAAGTACACCAAGGATGTCGATTTTACCATCAAGGAAGTCAGACTCCTTCAGGTTGTAGGTAGGCATTTCAGCTGCATTACCGCCGGTAAAGAGTGCTCTTGCGCTCTCCTGAGCTTTATTCGCCTCCTCTTCACCATGAACAAGATTGGTAAGCTCATAAGCCAGAATCTCCTTAGCCT
>CAYOGM010000087.1:0-11699 GCA_964403595.1 uncultured Acetatifactor sp.
TAACATATCCGCTACAAAATCAGGCACACATTCGCTTACATCTCCGCCGAAAGAGGCAATTTCCTTGACGCTGGATGAACTGATATATGTGTATTCCAGTCGTGCCGTCAAAAAGATAGTATCCAGCTTACCGCCGGAAAGTTTGTTGTTGGTCTGTGCAATCTGAAGCTCGTATTCAAAATCAGTAATTGCACGAAGCCCCCGGACAGAAATGTGAAAATCATTTTCGGCAGCATAATTTATCAGCAATCCGCTAAAACTCTCCACCCTTACATTGGGAATATCTTTTGTCGCTTCTTTCAATATTTTAACACGTTCTTCTACAGAAAACAACGGTGTCTTTGCTTTATTATCAAGAACACTGATAGTCAATTCGTCAAAAATCTCTGCAGCACGTCTAATTATGTCAATATGTCCATAGGTAACCGGGTCAAAACTTCCCGGGTAAACAGCTTTTTTCATTGATGACTCCACTTCTCTTTTTGGAGCAAAGTTCTTCGCATATAAGCTATGCCTTGCTCAGAAAAAGGTGCTTGTTTGTTTTATATTTTTTTTCTTTTACAATTTCAAAACCTAATTCGGCTAAGTAATCGAAGGAGGTATGAAGATCGGCTTCAACCACAATCAAGGTATCATCTGTCACATAGGGAAGGTTTTTTAAAAGGCTGAGAACTCTCTTTTCATGTTCCTGATTGTAGGGCGGATCCATAAAAATAATATCCACTCGTTCCTCCCGTATACCGGAAAGTGCTGCAAGAACATCCTGCTTTAATACTATACCACGGTCTGTGAATTTCGTAAATGCAAGATTTTGTTGTATGCAGGAAATTGCCTTGGGAGCAAGTTCCACAAAATATGCTTTTGTGGCACCGCGGCTTAAAGCTTCGATACCGATTCCACCGCTACCGCTGAATAAATCGATGAAAACACATCCGGGTATTTCGGGCTGCAGTACGTTGAATAAAGTTTCTTTGATTCGATCTGTAGTGGGTCTTGTATCCATGCCCTCCGGAGTTTTTAGAGGAAGGCTTCTGGCAGAACCTGCTATTACTCGCATAATTTTCCTTTCTTGTGGTTAGGTGCGTATTTTTACGCCCTTGCCGTCACGTTTGCCCAGCTTGATGCTGTTAAGGACAAGCTGTTTTGATTTGTATTCTATGGTGGTTTCTACTGCGTTTTTGGTGTAATATACCGCTTCTAAGCTATCCTTAGGACCAAGCTTGATACCTCGGACACCCACTGCACTTTTTTTCTTCTCCGGAATTTCTTCGATGGAGAAACGCAGGAAATAACCTTCTTTTGACTGAAGCACAATGTTTTTCTGGTCATAGAGAGTTGTAACACTCAAAACATTGTCCCCTTCATTTAATTTCGTTGCTGCTACAGTACGCTTAGCTACATCAAATTCTCCGCCGTCCACAATTTTCATCATAGACTGGGTGGTTACAAAGAGTACTTGTTTTAAGTTGAGTTCCGACTGGCTGGTCGCATAGACAATCTGTTCTTTTTCAGTGCTGTAATTGCTTATATTGTCGATGGGAACACCCTTGTCACGGAATTTACCAAATGGCAAATCCATGACTTTAATGGTATGCATCTGTCCGATATCTGTAAACAGACAGACGCGACCTGTATTCTTGCAAGGGAAAATATATTTATTTTCGGAATCAGCGGCATCCTTGTTGCGTTCATAGGTAGCCATGTCGATGGTTCGGGCATAACCGAAGCGGTCCATGAGGAACATAACCTCCATCTCTTCGATTTCCTTCTCCTTATAAACAGCCTCCTGACCGTTCTCAATAACTGTTCTGCGGGGACGGTTATATTCTTTCTTAAATCCGTCCAGTTCGTTCATAATAACCTGCGCCATGGAATCTCTGCGTTCCAAAATATCTTCGTAGCGATAAATATTGGCCATGGTCTCTTCATGCTCATTAATCAAGGCCTCGATTTCCAGACCAATCAATTTATACAGACGCATCTCTAAAATGGCATTGGCCTGCTTTTCGGTGAAGCAAAGCTGGGTTGCCATGATTTTGGATTCCTTACTCTTGAACTTGATACCGTCTACCTTACCTTCTACCAGACAGGCTTTGGCCATGTTGCGGTCTTTGGAGCCACGCAGAATCTCGATAATCAGGTCAATGACATTACATGCCTTAATCAAACCTTCCTGAATCTCTTTGCGTTCCAGCTCCTTGGCGAGCAGATTGGTGTATTTTCGTGTGGTAACTTCAAACTGAAAATCTACGTTGGCCTTGATAACCTGCTTTAAACTCATGGTTTCCGGTTTTCCATCAGAGATTGCCAGCATATTTACACCGAAGGTATCCTCCAGACGGGTCTTTTTGTACAGCATATTGACAAAATTCTCTGCATCTGCATCCTTGCGAAGCTCAATGACAATACGGATGCCCTCCTTGGAGGACTGATTGGAAATATCAACGATATCCTGTGTCTTTTTCGTCTCGGACAGCGCAGCTACATCGGATAAGAATTTGCCGATATTGGCACCAATCATGGTATAAGGAATTTCAGTGATAACTACATTGGTCTTACCACCTTTTATATGCTCATATTCTACTTTTCCACGGATTTTGATTTTGCCGGTTCCGGTCTCATAAATGTCCAAAAGCTCATCCTTATTGATGACAATGCCGCCGGTAGGGAAATCAGGACCTTTCAGATATCGCATCAACTCTTTATTGGTGATGGATTCATTCATCATATAGGCCTTTACCGCGTCAATTACTTCTCCCAGATTGTGAGGAGGAATGCTGGTGGTCATACCAACTGCGATACCCTCAGAACCGTTTACCAGAAGGTTGGGAATCTTTACAGGAAGTACGGAGGGTTCCTTTTCTGTCTCATCAAAGTTAGGGACAAAATCTACCACATCCTTGTCCAAGTCGGCCAAAAAGGCTTCCTGAGTTACCTTCTGCAGGCGGGCTTCCGTATAACGCATTGCCGCTGCACCGTCTCCCTCGATATTACCGAAGTTACCGTGACCATCAATGAGTGGCATGCCCTTTTTGAAATCCTGTGTCAGTACCACCAAAGCCTCATAGATGGAGCTGTCGCCGTGGGGATGATATTTACCCATGGTATCGCCCACAATACGTGCACTTTTTCTGTATGGCCGGTCATAACGAATGCCCAGTTCATGCATATCATAAAGCGTTCTGCGCTGTACAGGCTTTAAGCCGTCCCTTACGTCAGGCAATGCTCTTGCAACGATAACACTCATGGCGTAATCGATGAAGGATTTTTGCATCTCCTCGGAATATTCGGTTTTGATAATTCTGTCGTTTGCGTTCATATTTTCCTCTCAGGCAACTGCATTGCCTTATGAATTTATTTGATTTTCAGTGATTTTAAATAGTTTTTTTGTTCTTTGGTTATTCGATAGCTTTCTACTGCTTTTTGGATGGTTTTGTTGTGCGTCCACATGTCTAGCCGTTTATCGGTCAGCCAGGGAAGCGCTGATTCATATTGTTTGGCCAAAGCCGTGGCAAAATACCACGCACGCATCATGTTTATGTAGTATTCCTCGGAAGATATTCCGGCTACCAATTCCAAATGCTTTTCTTCAAATTGCTCATCCAGATAATAACGCATCAATAACCCTATAGCATAACGAACCGTATAGGTATGGTCTGATTTCAGCCAGACAGTAATCTGAAAAAACAGTTCTTCGGGATATTTTCCAAAAACCTTAGGAGACATACTATCACAGGTTGCCCAGTTGTCCACATATGGTAAAAAAACATCCAAAGCTTTGATACATTCGTTGTAATCCTTGATGCTCTCCAGCAAAAATGCATGGAGATTGTTTTCCTCGTAATAGGTGTGAGGAAGATTTGTCATAAAGGCTTTTACCACATCCGGCTCTGTTTTTAACAATTCTTTAGCCAATTTGCGTAAATGAGGTGTTCTAACACCGATAATTACATCCGGATTTATGGTAGGCATCAGCTTTGAGTGAAATTCCTTATAGGCCAAATCTTGAAGTTCGAATAGCTTTGCAGGGATATTCATATTAGTACAAACCCCTTTCTTAATTTTAAGCTAAAGGTATTTTGAGTTACAAATATTCTAACGTTTAAGCATTTAGATATCCAGTTCCGCATCCTGCGCATGCTCATAAATAAAAGCTTTTCTGGGAGGAACTTCTGTGCCCATAAGAAGCTCTGTGGTCACGCTTGCCATACGGGCATCTTCAATTTCTACCTGCTTTAACAGACGACGTTCGGGGTCCAAAGTAGTCTCCCACAGCTGGGAAGCATCCATTTCACCAAGACCCTTATACCGTTGTAAGGTAAAAGGACCTTTATGGGTCTTACGGTACTTTTCCAGTGCTTTGTCATCATAAAGATATTCTTCCTGCCCCTTGGAAGGCATTGCCTTGTACAGAGGCGGCATGGCAATATACACATGTCCCTCAAAAATCAGCTCCGGCATAAAGCGATAGAACAATGTAAGCAATAATGTGGAAATGTGGGAACCATCCACGTCCGCATCAGTCATGATAATAATTTTGTCATAGCGAAGCTTGGTAATGTCAAAGTCATTGCCATAGCCCTCGGAAAAGCCACAGCCAAAAGCATTAATCATTGTTTTAATTTCGGCATTTGCAAGCACTTTATCAATACTTGCTTTTTCTACATTCAAAATTTTACCGCGAATAGGCAAAATAGCCTGATAATTACGGTCTCTGGCACTTTTTGCACTGCCTCCTGCGGAATCACCCTCTACAATAAAAATCTCACATTTGGAGGCATCTTTAGAGATACAGTTTGCCAGTTTTCCGTTGGAATCAAAGGAAAATTTCTGCTTAGTCAGCATGTTTGTGCGAGCCTTTTCTTCCGTTTTGCGGATTTTGGCAGCCTTTTCTGCACATGCAATAATATTTTTTAAGGTCTCAAGATTGCGGTCAAAGAAACGGACGATTTCATCACCGGTGACCTTGCTTACAACCTTTGCAGCATCTTGATTATCCAGTTTGGTCTTAGTCTGACCTTCAAAACGAGGGTCGGGATGCTTGATGGAAACCACTGCTGTCATACCGTTACGCACATCTGCACCGGTAAAATTCACATCCTTCTCCTTCAAAATATTTAATTCTCTTGCGTAAGTGTTGATAACATTGGTAAATATAGTCTTGAAGCCGGTTAAATGGGTTCCGCCTTCAGAGTTGTAAATATTGTTGCAAAAGCCCAGCACATTCTCATGGAATTCATTGATATATTGGAAGGCAACTTCAACTTCGATTCCTTCACTCTCACCGCTGATATATATCACATCATGCACCGCCTCAGCACTTTTGTTGATATCTTTGACGAAACCGACAATTCCTTCGGGTTCATGATAAACAACTTCTTCTACTTCACTCTTGCGTTTATCTGTAAAGCGGATGGTCAGGTTGGGATTCAAATATGCAGTCTCGTGAAGCCGGCTCTTGACCTCATCCTCTTTAAAACGTGTCTTGTCAAAAATGGTGTCATCCGGCAGAAAATTAATGGTGGTTCCGGTCTCACGTGTCTTGCCTACTACAGGTAACAGACCGTCTTCCAATTCAATCACGGGTACACCTCTCTCATATTTATCTTCATAGATGCATCCGCCGCTCTTGACCCGTACAGTCAAATGTGTAGAAAGGGCATTTACAACAGAGGAACCTACACCGTGAAGGCCGCCACTGGTCTTATAGGCCTCGTTGTCAAATTTACCACCGGCGTGAAGGGTTGTGAACACCAGACGCTCTGCGCTAATGCCTTTTTCATGCATACCTACGGGAATTCCTCGTCCATTATCAGAGACCGTAGCAGAACCGTCAGCCTCCAATGTTACACTAATGGTATCACAAAAACCTGCCAGATGCTCATCTACGGAATTGTCTACGATTTCATATATCAGATGGTTCAGACCCTTGGTGGATACGCTGCCGATATACATTCCGGGGCGCTTGCGCACCGCCTCAAGTCCCTCCAGAACAGTAATGCTGGAGGCACCATAATTACTTGTTTTAGCCATTCTAATAACTCCTGTGTGTATTTATGTCGGTTGCTATTTGCGTCGGTATTGCTTACATAGCTAATCCAACTGTCAAACTGCATACATTGATTATTCTACCATAGATTTTGTGAAAATGAAAGAAAAAAACACAAAGGCGCAGATAATCGCTGACCTGAGTCAACCGATTACCTGCTCTCTGTGTTTGAATATATTGAAAGTTATTCTCCCGGACGAATTATTATGGTATCTGAATAATCACAGTTTTCCAAATACTCCTTGGGAACGGCTGCTACATGAATGAATCCACCCATTACTTGAGGACCTTCCATACTTCTGGAACCATGGCTTTTTTTGTCCATTGCAAAATATGCATAAGTTTCTCCTATTTCAATTCTGTCCGCGTGTCGATAATGCCCAGTTGTCGTCACAACATCGTAGGTAATTAAGTAGGTGTATTGTTCTATTGAATACTGCTCAATCATTTCCTCAAATACAGTAGAAAACTCTATCAATTTATAATTTTCTACTGCATAAGCAAGTTCCCTTTTACTGGGGGATTTTCTTGGCGCAGGCAACCGCCAATGCGCCGGGGCCGATGTGACATGCCACACTTAAGGACAAGGGATCCATGTGAATCTCATATCCCGGGAATTCCTTTTCAACCTCAGCTTTCCATGCCAGAGCCGTATCCTTATCACAGGTATAGGCAATCTGCATCCACACACCCTTTTCCTCGGTAAAACCGCCAAAACGATTGATGATATCATTCTTAATAGCATTTAACATAATGGTTTTGCCCTGGCTTGCGGTTCTAGCCTTGGCAAAGGCATCTAACTTCTCTCCCTGAATCTGAAGCACGGGTTTTAATTTCAACATTGTACCGATTGCCGCTGCAGCAGGGGTAATACGTCCGCCCTTTTTCAGATAATAAAGGGTGTCCAACATAATATAGATGCTGCTGTTAAACTTGTCCTCTTCCAGAAAGTTTTTAATCTCTTTGGCACTCATGCCTCTTTGTACCAAGAGTTTTGCATCCAGTGCAGACTGTCTCTGGGTAACGGAAATTCGTTGATTGTTTACCACCTGCACCTTACCGTCAAAGTCCTGTGCAAGCATCATTGCGCTCTGGCAGGAACCTGACAGCCCACTGGACATAGGGATATGCACAATCTCATCATAGTCCTTTAACAAATCCTTCCACAGCTTTAACACAGCATCAGGAGATGGCTGACTGGTAGAAATATCCGCTCCTGTCTCAAGCATTTCGTAAAACTGCTCCTGGGTCAGATTAATATCTTCATAAAAAGTTTCTAAGCCTATCATAAAAGGCATGGGCAGCACGTGAATGCCAAGCTCTGCAGCCTGGGCCTGCGTGATACCACTGTTGCTGTCCGTAACTACTGCAATGTTTGCCATACAAACCTCCCTAAATCATAAACTAGCGATTATTTTACCTTTATATAGACCGAAAGTCAACAGAATTTGCTTTTTTGCTAAAATGTTCAACCAATGCCATATTCTCGGAAAGAGATAGGGACGGGTCTCGAGAAAGCAAATGCTCCACTGCATCAGAGGCAGCCTGCAACACGCCTGCATCGGTGTAAACATCACCGATTTTAAAGGAAAAATCTCCGCTTTGGCGGACGCCGAACAATTCGCCCGGACCGCGCAGCTTCAAATCCTGTGCTGCAATATGGAAACCGTCATTGGATTTATTCAAAATATCCAGACGCTCCATGGTTTCTTTCTTTTCATTGGTACTGATAAAAATACAATAGCTTTGATGCTCTCCTCGCCCTACGCGTCCTCTGAGCTGATGAAGCTGTGCCAGACCAAAACGCTCGGCATTCTCCACCATCATTACTGTGGCATTGGGCACATTGATACCCACCTCAATGACTGTGGTGGATACCAGTACATCTATATTATGAGACGCAAACTCCTCCATAATACGGTTTTTCTCAGAAGGATGCATTTTTCCGTGCAAATAAGCAATTTGAACAGAGGAAGGAAGGACCGCTTTCAGCTTTCCGGTGTATTCCACTACATTTTCTAAATCCTCCAGTTCTCCTTCCTCCACCTGAGGACAGATAACATAAGCCTGTCTGCCTGAGGCTACCTCCTTGGCAATAAATTCATACGCTTTGGGGCGATACGCTGTATTTACCACACAGTTTTTAATCGGCAAACGGTTGGCAGGAAGCTCATCAATGACCGAAATATGCAAATCTCCATATAAAATAATGGCAAGGGTACGGGGAATCGGCGTTGCACTCATTACCAGTACATGGGGATGACCTCCGGCAGAGTTTTCAATCCCCTCCTCGCCTTTGTCCGCTAGTCGTTCTCTTTGGCGCACGCCGAAACGATGCTGTTCATCCGTAACCACCAGTGCAAGATTGCGATATTGTACCTTGTTTTGAATCAGGGCATGAGTGCCGATAATCAGATTGGCTTCCCCGGAGGCAATCTGTGCGTAAGCAGCTTTTTTCTGCGCCGCAGTCATACTGCCCACCAAAAGCACGGGACGGAAAATCAGGTCAAATTTTTCTGTGTACTCCTTGACACTTTCAAAATGCTGCATGGCAAGCACCTCCGTAGGTGCCATGAGTGCCCCCTGATAGCCATTTGCGGCACACATCAAAAGTGCAAGTATGGCTACAATGGTCTTGCCGCTTCCCACATCGCCCTGAATCAGACGATTCATACAGCTTTTACCTGCCATATCCTCTCTGAGTTCACCCCAGACCCTGCGTTGAGCCTTTGTCAGAGGAAAAGGGAGCTTCTCCACAAAGCGTACCGTATCCGCTGTCTCCAACATAGGATAACTGTTGCTAAGCTCCTCCGCCAGTTCCTTATTCTTGCGTAGCATCAATAAAAATCCAAAAAACTCATCAAAAACCAATCGTCTTCTGGCTGCCCGCAGGCTCTCAAAATCCGTAGGGAAATGTACATGCTCTAAAGCTTCCCTTGCAGAGATCAGTTCATATTTGCGCAAAAAATCTTCGGAATAGTATTCTTTCTCAAATTCATAAAAGCTAAGTGCCTGTCGTACAGCCTTTTGGACAGCCTGATTGGTAAGCCCCTTAGTCAAACCGTACTTAGGCATCAACTGACCACATTGTCTGCGGTATTCGTCCAAACTGTAGATTTTGGGCTGCTCCATAATCTTGGCGGCACCTCTGGTCTGAATCAATCCGCGAAACACATAGTAACCGCCCGGCTGTAATACCTTCTTCAAAAAAGGCATATTAAAAAAAGTGAGCTGCATACCACCGGAATTATCCCGAATCAATACATTTATTATAGTCAGATTACGGATTTTCTTCTGATTGGGGATTCCTGCAACAGAGGCATAAACCGCACAAATCTCTCCCGGTTGTGTATTTGCAATAGAAACAGCCGCTTCAAAGGCTTCATAATCTCTGGGATAGTGAACCAGAAGCTCTCCTACTGTTGTGACCTCTGTTTTGGCAAAAAGTGCCCTTGTCTTCTCTCCGATTCCTTTTATTTCCGTAATGGGTGTATTCTGGTTCATTGCCTGTCCACTCCTTAACCTGAAAAGAAGGAGACAAAGCTGCCTCCTTCCTGTTCGTTGTACATCATTCCTACTCTACAGAAATTACATAATAATAAATGGGCTGACCTCCGGACTGCAACTCAATGTCGCAAGAAGATATACTGCTTTCTAACGCTTCTCGGAGAGTCTCTGCATCCGCTTCGGTTACATCAGAACCATAATAAATACTGATAAGTTCGGACTCATCATCCACCATGGCAGCAACCATTTCCTGTGTAACCTGAGCCATATCCTGACCCACTGCCAAAATACCTGCATCACCGATACCCATGAAATCATCCTTCTTAATCTCTTTATCATCGATTATGGTATCGCGCACGGCATAGGTTACCTGCCCGGTCTTAACACGCTTGATTTCTGCTAACATGGTCTGTTCATTGTCATCTACGGAAAGCTCCGGCACATAATTGATTACTGCGGTAATACCCTGAGGAATGGTCTTGGTAGGGATGACCAAAAGGGTTTTCTCGGCCATAAGCTCCGCAGCCTGGTTGGCAGCCAAAATAATATTTTTGTTGTTAGGCAATATAAAGATGGTGTCGGCATTTACCTTCTCAACAGCATCCAAAATATCAGCGGTACTGGGATTCATGGTTTGTCCGCCTTCTATAATGTAGTCAACACCAAGACTTCTGAAAATATCGTTTATACCTTCGCCTACAGATACAGCGATAAATCCAACATCCTTATGCGGCTGTTCTGCAACCGGTTCTGCTATTGGAACAGAAGCTGTCTGCGTTATGGAAGCTTCTGTTGCAGTGCCGTTTTCGGACATCTTAAACAATTTTTCCTGATGCTCCAGACGCATATTATCAATCTTCATATTGGAAAGTGCGCCATACTTAAGAGCTTTCTGGATAGCCAGACCGGGATCATTAGTATGAACATGCACCTTTACAACATCATCATCTGCCACGCAGACAATAGAATCACCAATAGATTCCAAGAAGGACTTAAAGTCCATCTCTGCCTTTATATTAAAGGGCTTGTTTAAAAGAATAATAAATTCGGTACAATAGCCAAATTTGATGTCGGCATTTGCCTGGACTTCGTAGGAACTCATATTGGCGGCAGAACCACCGGTCTGAGTGGGAGCGGCATTGATGTCCAGATTCACTTCCTTGCCCAAATATGCATCAAATGCGCCATGCAGAACCTCTACCAAACCCTGTCCGCCGGAATCCACAACGCCGGCCTGCTTCAATACAGGCAACATTTCCGGGGTCTGGCTGAGCACATACTCGGCATGCTCAATTACGGCAGCAAAAAAGGATTCCAAATCCTCGGCTCCGTCATCGCAAAGCTCTCGTGCCTTCTCGGCAGCGCCCTTGGCAACGGTAAGGATAGTACCCTCCTTGGGTTTCATTACGGCCTTATATGCAGTTTCAACGGCCTTGTCGAAAGCATCTGCAAAGACCGGAATGGTAAGCTCCTCCTGAGTTTTGATGACTTTGGTAAAGCCGCGGAACAGCTGAGACAAAATAACGCCGGAGTTACCTCTTGCGCCTCTCAAAGAACCTGATGAGATAGCCTTGCAGACGGTCTCCATATTGGCGGTATCTCCTAGTGCAGCAACCTCTCTTGCTGCAGACATAATGGTCATAGTCATATTAGTTCCTGTATCGCCGTCGGGAACAGGGAATACATTCAATTCGTTAATCCATTCTTTCTTGGATTCAAGATTCTTGGCACCGGCTAAGAACATCTTGGAAAGCATCTTAGCATCGATTTGCTGTAAGCTCACTATCACTTCCTCCTTAATCAATCACTCTTACACCTTCGACGAAGATATTGATTTTCTTTATTTCAAGGCCGGTGAATTCTTCCACCTTATATTTTACGCTGTCAATAAGATTGTCTGACACAGCCATAATACTTACGCCATAAGAGACAATTACGTGAAAATCCAGAACCAGCTTGTTGTCCTCGATTGATACATTGATGCCTCTGGTAAGGCTGTCCATCTTAAGCAGACGTACCAAACCATCTTTGACACTCACTCCGGCCATGCCTACAATACCGAAGCATTCAACCGCAACACTACCTGCATATTGGGCACTTACTTCATTATCAATAACGATGTTTCCCATGTGGGTATTCATAG
>CAYOGM010000088.1:0-11550 GCA_964403595.1 uncultured Acetatifactor sp.
CCGCGACCCCCTCCTTGGCAAGGAGGTGCTCCACCGCTGAGCCACTCGCGCATATATGTGAAGCAGTCGGTCAAATGACGGCCTCCTGCAAAATGCCCAGAGCCGGAATCGAACCAGCGACACGAGGATTTTCAGTCCTCTGCTCTACCAACTGAGCTATCTGGGCATGTGGACGAAATCCTGAATGCATTTGCATGCCGAACGCATTTATTTCGCGTCACAACATTGATTATTTTACATAGTTAAAACCCAAATGTCAAGTGTTTTTATAAATTTTTTTAAATATTTTTAATTTTGTGCAGCGATGGGGTGTGCTTCAGTGCTTTTCATCACTTCCTTCTTGTCCGCCTTATCGCCTTTACCGACCTTTATCTTGGACTTCTTCCAGATATTGGACTTGTACAGCATAAACAGTATAACCGAGGAAATACCGTTACTGATAACCACAGAATACCATACACTGCGTACACCCATATGCAAAATCGTTTCACAGAACCACAATGTCAAAAAGCGGAATACCCACAATCTGGTAGCATCCACGGTCATGGTAACCTCCGTATGTCCTGTGCCCTGGAACAAGCCGGTGGAGGCATTGTATACACCATTGGTAAAGCACCAGAAGGCCATAATGCTGAGGAAATCTGCCGCCATGGCAATTACTTCCGGGTCCTCGGAAAAAATACTTACAATACTTGTGGAAATATAATCTCTGGACAGAATCATGCCACCAACAAAAAGGAATCCTACACAGATTTTCATAGAGAGCAGATATCCCTCTCTTGCACGCTCTACCTGTTTTGCACCCATATTCTGCCCCACGATGGTAGCTACTGCAGAACCAATACCATTGGAGGGCAGAGTAATCAGTCCATTTACCTTGTTACCAATACCATATGCCGCCATAGCCTGATTGCCGTAGGCATAAACGTTCTTGCTCATAAGCAAAAATCCAAGCTGCATCGTACTTCCGCCAATGGCAGTGGGCAGACCAATACGCAGAATCAGCTTAATCTTTTCCCACTCAAAGCGCATATGCTTAATATCCAGATGCACCTCCTGATTGCGACGTGATAAAAGCGCAAATGCAATGATAGCAGGCACCATCTTCGCTATGAGCGTTGCAGCTGCCGCACCAGCGGTACCCATATGCATTACTACCATAAACAAAGGGTCCAGAATCATGTTTACAGTAATACCCACCAGATTTAAGAGCATAGGTCTTACGGTATCCCCCTGCGCCTGTCTCACTGCTGAGAATATATTTACCATGTAAAGAAAGGGCATATCCCAGACTACAATGCTAAGGAAGGTACAAGCGTGGCTATAGGTCTCACCATCCGCACCTAACCACCTTACAATACCGGCGGTCCCCAAATATACCACTGCCGCGCAGGCAAGGGCAAAACACATTGCACAGGCAAAAATCTGATTTGCCATACTCTTAGCGTCCTCTTTCTCCCCTGCACCGATATACTGGGCAATCAGCACCGAACCGGCTACTGTGATACCCATACCAAAGTTGATAATAATATTCTGAACAGGTGTCACCAGATTGATGGCCGCCAGCTCATTGGTTCCAATCTTACCCAGCCAATAAGTATCTGTCAGATTGTACATCGTCTGAAGAAAACTGTTGATAACCACGGGAATTGCCAGGGATAAGATAGCCTGCAACATATTTCCCTTCAATATCAGTTCCCTGTTTACTTTTTTACCGGCTTTAGTCTGTGACATAACCACTCCGCCTTTCTAAAAAAACTTTATCATATCATATTTGTATCAAATATTCACTCATATTAGCTTACAAATAAATTCTACAACAAAAATGCAGTGGTATCCGCTTGAATTTTAATTAATCCAAGCAAAACCACTGCTTTTTTATTGACTTATATTATTCCAAGTATTAGTTTGCAGTTGAAGTAGCTGCAGAAGTTCCGAAGATGGCCTTACCATCTACCTCAGCGTACTCTGCGTACTCCTTCCAGATATTGCAGAACCATGTAGAACCCTGATTCAGAACGATTTCATTACCGTTCTCATCATAGAAATGGTTTGCATCATAGTCACTATCATGCTTCCAAGTCGCCTTAATCATCTTACCATTGGTAAACACATAAGCATCACCGGTACCATGCACACCAAACGCCAGATAATCGTGGTCATCTCTAACCTCACCGTGACAAACCTTAAATACAACGTTGGTCACTGCAAGCTGCTCACCGGTCATCTCGTCAATCTGCTCAGCACCATACTGGGAACGATAGTACAGCTTGTCCTCAGGATTGTAGGTAAAGCATGCGTTATTCTGTCCATAACCACCCTTGTTGCTCTGGCTTCCGCCGGGACGAATCTCAGTTGCATCAGGATACTCTGCATACTCTGCAATGCTGTCATCCGCAAAGATAAATGCGGAAGGGTCTTTACGACCTGCATCTGCATAACGTCCGGATTCTTCATAAGTAGCTGCATAGCCCTTGTCCTCAACACCCTGAATATAACCCTTTACAGTACTGTCAGGAGCATCTGCACCATCACTGGGACTTGCAGGCTTAATCCACATATAAGCGGTAAACTCGGTTGCGAAACCGCCACTCTTTCTATCCTGTCTTCTTGCAAAAGCTGCAGTATAAGGACTTGCAATACCGGTATTGGCCTGAGAAATATTGTCCACACGGTCAGAGTTAATCAAATCTGCAACATAAGGTACTGCCAGACCCCAGTTACAATAAATAGCATCCAGTGCCATCGCCTCATATACAAAGTAGTCACGGCTGCTTCGAATGGGGCCAACATAGGTCATGTCATCATAGTCCTCGATTACTGCCAAAAGACGAGTAATACGACCCTCAACAGGTGCCTCATAAATAATACTTGCCTGAGACAGACCGTACTGGGGCATTGCAGGAGGGTTGTTGGGAATCATGATAGCCAGCGGTCTTCTGTTAACCACTGCCTCATCCTTCCACTCACCGTCAAGATAGCTCTGCTTCTTGCCATCTACTACTGTTCGCTCAGAAATTGCCTTAAACTCGTTCGTTTCCTCAGAAGAACTCTCCTCACTGGAAGAAGCCTCTGTTACAACAGAAGATTCGGGCTCAATCTCCTGAATAATAGGACTGTCCGCAGTTTTACCACAGCCAGCAAACATGAAAGTTGCCGCTAAAATAGCCGCTAATAATCTCTTTTTCATTGGATATTCCTTTCGTGAAAATATATTGACTTTAAAACTCTACCCTTTATTTTATCTTCTGTCAAGGTATTTGTCCAATGAAATAATCTTAATTTTCTCTTTTTCCAAAAATTACATGAGGCTTTGAGCATTTATGAAATAATATTTGTAGTTTTATCGTCAAATTTGTTGTAATGCATATCTAGAAAATTCTTAAAATCCTTGTCAAACATCTTATGAAATGCATCGTCTGATCCAACCACCATCCAAGGCAGAGCTTTATTCATCATATCTAATATGTACTTTGCTCTTCCCTCACCGGGAACCTCCGCTACAAAGCCCTTTTTGTCCACTGTACGGATTCCTACCATATGAGTCGTTTTCTTCAAACCGGCTTTACCATGCTCCGTTACCGAATAGTAATAGCCCCAGACAATGTTTTTGTTAAGGATGATGTGTGGTGTTGCCCCCTGATACAGAAAGGTAAACATTCTTCCGATTCGGAATGTGGGTTTATCCATAAGTACCTTTGCTTTTTCAAAGTCCATTTCCACATACTCCCAAGAATATCCCAGCTTCTGAATTTCTTTCTGAATTTTTCTCATACGGGCTCCGCTGAGGGTATACAACAATAGCAGAATAGCAATTACACCAAAAAATGCACCACTTCCACACAATATGCGCACAAGCCCCGTTTTAGCCTCCCAGTCCCGATATACAATATGATAAGGGAGTAACATTTGCTTCGCTTCCGCAGAACTGTAACCCAACTGCTGTAAATACAAATGGGCATAGGAATAATCCTGGGAAGCCATCTTTTTCACTTCACACATAAGTTCAATCGGTTCCGAAGACTGGCCTATAAAAGTATTTTCTGCCATATTATCCAATTGCCGCGTATACTCTGGCGGCACCACCAGACTGACATATCGAAAATCTTCATTTGCCGGATTACCTATACCAATGAGATAACATACTGCCGTAGTCTTCTCCACAAGAGAGCTTCCTTGTCTTCCCGTCTCTTTCATATAGGATCCGTAATTGTCGGTCAGAGATAGACTGATACAGATATCCTCCGACACATCTGCAGCCTTCAGGCTATTGAAATCCACTGTACCTTTCCTAAGGTCCATAAAATCACCAAACCCCAACGCAAACAGTACAATACTAATGAAGAGAAACATGAACACACTTTTCATTCCATTTTTAATACTTTGTTTCTTTAGTTCCTTTAACATCTTCTTCCTCCTTTGTATTATTCCATGGCAGTTTTACCCGCCCAAAGTCACATCCTGCAAAGCATACCAATTCAATGCATCCGTCAAATCTTCTTCTCGATAATCGGGCCAACAATGATCCACCACATAAAAATCAGAATAAACCGACTGTATGGGGAGGAAACCGGAGAGGCGGCGCATGCCGCCCCAGCGTATGAGCAGGTCAATGCGGGAGATGTCGGAGGAGTAGGGTTTTCCGTCCTCCTGAATGTGGGACAAATCCCATTGCCAGCCGTAATTGACCAAAAAATTGACTTTGATTCCACCGCCGTTTACCGGGATTCTCTTAGTATAGGGCAAAAGTTCCCTGGGGAAGCATTTAGACTGGCTGTTGCCGATTACCAGAAGGTCTGCTCCCTCCTTGGTCAAAAGCTCCACTGCATCCACACAGGCCTTTTGGAACGCCCGAAACTGCTCCGCCGGACGCTTGCAATTGTCTACAGTAAAGCCATAATATGTGATTTCCTCCACGCCAAGCTGCCTCGCCTGCCGTAAAAGTTTCAAACCCGGTGCCAGACCATGTTCATAGCCGTCCTGCTTGTTCATGCCATGTTCCTTGGCCCAGCGACGATTGCCGTCCGGGATAATTCCAATATGTCTGGGATTGTTCTTCTTCATCTTTTTACCCTCCGAACAAAATACACTCTTTGGGTAATCTTTCCCATAATCAATCTAATTCATACCAATTACTATTTCGATTCATTATCCAAACATATGCAGACCTTCAAATACCTCATCATAATCCATGCCCAGCTCTACAATATGTCCATAGTTTTCCACATAAACCCAACCTGCGTCGCCGTTTTCTGCCTGCACATAAACCCAGCTGAAGGTAGAGTCCGTCTTTAAAAACTTCACGGTCTGGGGCTGGATTTCAAGCCCTTCCGTCTCAATATTGGGCTCCTTATGTACCGGCAACACCACCAACAGCTCAATATCATTTTGAGCGACATAATCATAGCTGTCCTGAGGAACCTTTTCTAACAGACCATTTTCCCCAATATGCCAATATACACTGATGTAATCTGACTGAATCACATCTCCGCGCTCACTGCCGTGAATACGCCCATTTTTCACATATCCGTCCCGTATATGACTTGCCATTTCACCTACTTTTACAACTTTGCCTTCCCGATAGGCATACAGCATACTGGCATCATCCGCACTGGGACCATCCTCCAGCATCAGAATTAATATTTCCTTACCATCTATGCTAAAGGCGTAGAGGTCATTGTGTACATTTTCTCCTCGTTGTTCCAAAGAAGATTCCCCTATGGACAGCACATAATTGTCATAGGGTAAATCCGAATAGCGCTGATCCTCCTGCGGAGTCAGAACAATTTTCTCCGTCACACCATCACCGTCCAAATCAATATAGGCATAGGTCTCTGTCATGGTGCGCATGGAAAGCTGCAACACTTTACCGGGCTGTGCCAGAAGCTCTGTACGGATGGCACTTCCGTAGGCATTCTGCTCCTGTTCATTTAATCCTGCCACAGGCTTCCCTTCCCAGCTTTCACCGCCGGAAAAGTCTGCTGTTCCCACATTTACAGCCGGAATATATTTATAGTCATAGTCATGATAAAAACTGAAAAAACCATTTCTATTGTAACCCAAGTGTTTAGGCATTGGAATAAAAGTACTCCTGTTAAGCTTCATGGATTCCATATCCACCTCTCCGGTCTCCATATCCAACATGGCAAAACAATCCGGATGGTATTCATATGTCCCCTCTTCATAAGTAGAATCTGCCACAAAATACACCACATTATCTACTACGGACACAGGAGCATCGGATGCCACATAATAGGGATACAGACAAATAATTGTCCCATCCTGTATCTTATACAGTCCCATGTTGCTAAGCTGTAGGCAATAATCAAGCTTCGATTCCCCATTTCCAAAATAATCCCAATAACTATAGGTTTCATAAACCTGTCTTATGTAATTGCCCTCTGCCGGTGCCCAGATTCCCAGACTTGCCTCAACCAGCTCCATGGGAATCTCTACTGTAGAACCATCTTTGTCAAAAGTATATACAACTGTTACAGTAGTCCCCTCCAAGGGAATATTCTCATCCAAACTCTCCTGCCATGAGCCGGGACTAATCACGGGTCTCATCATATCCCTTGCAATGTCCCCTTTCCCCGGTTCCAGATTCAGAAACTTCACTGCTGCCCGCACCGGGTCAGCGTACTCCTCGACGGATACACCATTTTCCAAAGCATCCCGGATAATCGCTCTGAAATCAGACGCTTCATATTTCGTACCATCTGTCTCTTCACCAATATCCTCCACAATCTTCTCTGTTTGTATAGCCTCAGATGCTTGCTCTGTGTTCTCCTCGCTCTGCATTATCTCAGAAGCCTCCTCACTCTGCATGGTCTCAGATGACATATCTGCATCCACATTACAGCCCGATAGTCCCGCTGTCACAGCTACTGCCAAAAGAGTACCCACCATAACCGCATTCCATCTCGTCCTCTTCATCCTTGTCCCTCGCTCCCCCTATTCACACAATCCAAACAACTACTACACGGAATAATATAATTATAGAAAAACTTATGACTCTCGGCAATATTTGTTACAGAATCTTAAGAAAAGTCATAATCGTGATATTTTCCCCAGTATTGGGACTTACCAGACACCAGATTAAATCCACTGCAAAAAAGACCAGTAAAATTGCACACAGTATCTTGCGCCACCTTGCAGAAAGCTTGTGATACAAGCGCATATAAGAGGACATTAAATGACAGTTTAACAGCATTCCACCCAACCCAAAGCCCACCGCACAAAGCAGACAGATATGTCCGTTCAGATTCAGAAAATGTCCACTGTAATCCCACCACCGCATGCCCCACTTCCACTCCAGAAAGGCACCTGTAGCATATTCCAACACCGAACAAAGCACCATAGACAACAGAAAAGTCACTATTTTCCTCTGATGAAATCTCTGTAACAGAAGCCATAAAAGAACCCCTCCCGCCCCATAAATGGGCAGATATGGACCGTAAAAGGCTCCACGATTGATGAAAGCCTGCTCCGTCACAAGATAAAGTCCCACCTCCCACAGCCATCCGGCGAAGGACACAAGGAAAAAATAAAGAATATAAAAATCCGGTTTTCTCATAAAAAATAGAATATGCAGTTTTCCCAATAATACTCAAAGTTGTGGGATAAAAATAGATGTTATCCTGCTTCCAATCCGCTTATTTTATGAACAATACTATCCATTCAAATTAAACGGAGTATCTCTACAGAAAAATTGTCTCAAAAGATACTTAATTTGATATTTTAGGGATTCCAAATTAACAATTTTTCTCTATAGATACTCAAAAACTAGATTTTTTAAGATTTTCAAACAAAATACCTTCAAAAAAGTATCTGGAATGAGAAAAAATTTGTATGGATACTTTTTCAAATACGACATGTGTGGTTGGTGAACCTACACTTATTATAGCAAAGAAAAAGCCCGGGAATATATCCCAGGCTTTAATGTACTAAATATTCATTTACTGCTGTTTGCCGCCACCGATTTTAGCCATAATCCATACAAAAATCATAATAACAATCAGAGCAACAAAGATTCCCAGCATACCTTTGCCCATAATTTCTAAAGCCTGTGAAACTGTTTCGCTCATACAAATATCTCCCTTCTACTTAGCCTACACCAAAAACTGAGATACAAGACTGATTACCAAACCACCTGCTACTACAGATGCAATCTGACCTGCAACGTTAGAACCTGCCGCATGCATAATCAGGATATTGGTAGGGTCATCCTGCAATGCCAGCTTCTGTACAACTCGTGATGACATAGGGAATGCGGAAATACCACAACCGCCAATCATAGGATTAACCTTCTTCTTGCGGAACAAGTTCAGGACCTTTACAAACAAACATCCACCGATGGTATCCATTACGAATGCAAACAGACCAATTGCCATAATCAATAAGGTTTCAATAGCAACGAAATCTTCCGCTTTCATGCTGAAAGAAATGGTAATACCAAGTAATAATGTAATCAGATTAGCAAGCTGATTCTGTGCGGTTTCAGACATGGTTCCGAGAACACCACATTCACGAATCAAGTTACCAAACATCAGGAATCCAACCAAAGCTACGGACTGAGGTGCTACAAGACCAACAATCATAGTAACTGCGACAGGGAAAATAATTCTCATTGTCTTGGAAACTGATTCAGGTTTGTATTCCATATGTATCTGTCTTTCTTTCTTGGTAGTTACAAGTTTAATAGCCATAGGCTGTACAATGGGTACCAATGCCATGTATGAATAAGCAGCAACCGCAATTGCACCTACATACTTAGACTTCAATACCTGTGATACCAGAATCGCAGTGGGACCATCCGCTGCACCGATGATACCAATAGAAGCTGCATCTTTGATGTCAAATCCTAACAATGCAGCTAACAGGATAGCTGCAAAGATACCAAACTGTGCCGCAGCACCATACAGGAACATACTGGGGTTGGACAAAAGCGGGCCAAAGTCAATCATCGCACCAATACCGATGAACAACAGAATGGGCATTGCCTCGGAAGCCTCAATACCAACTTCAAACAACCACTCAATAATACCGTTTGCCTCAATACCACCTACATTCTGATTCAACACACCGGACAACGGCAGGTTTACAAGAATTGCACCAAAACCCATGGGGAGCAACAAAGAAGGCTCATACTCTTTCTTGATTGCCAGCCAGATCAGCGCAATACCGATTGCATACATAACCAGACACTTCCAGCCGCCACCACTGAAATCACAGAGCGCTCGCACTCCCTCCAACAAATAATCCATGACATTTCCTCCTTAAAATATGTTTTACGTCATTTTGCCCGTTTATCATACCATATTCAACCAAAATATTCCACATTGAAAATAGCAGTCTTTGTAAAATCTAGGTAAAATTTTGTAAAATAATAGACCAAAATGAAAAAACACTTTGACAAATTCTATTTCCAGTGCTAGAATACTCCCTAAACAGAATCCCGTGAGGGAGTAGCAAGCGTGCAACAACGCAACAAGTCAACAGTTCGGCCCTAAGGTCTGGCTTGTTTTAATTTGCGAGACTCATGTATATCTTTCAGACTATACATGGAGTACGCATGCGTTATATTTTTTATACATTATCACCCCAGATATAGTTTGAAACTATATTTGGGGTTTTCTTTGTTTATACTATTTACATTATAGAAAGGAGACGTTCACATGAAACATTATTGTGAAGACCTAAGTGCCGTATTGGCAGAAACAAAGAGTACCGAGGCAGGACTTTCCTCCAAGGAGGCAGATGCACGCTTGCAGACAAACGGCAAAAACAAATTGGCAGAAGCCAAGAAAGATTCTATTGTAAAACGCTTTGTAAAGCAGCTGATGGACCCAATGATCCTGATTTTGCTGGCAGCGGCAGCCATTAGTGGTGTGCTGGCTGTAGTAGAGGGCGAAAGCTTTGCAGACGTAATCATTATCCTTGCAGTGGTTATCATTAATGCTGTTCTTGGTGTATATCAGGAAAACAAGGCAGAAAAAGCCATCGAAGCTCTACAGGAAATGTCCGCAGCCACCTCCAAGGTGCTGCGTGACGGCAAACTCATGTCTGTCCCCAGTGAAGATCTGGTAGTGGGCGACATCGTATTATTAGAGGCTGGCGACGCAGTTCCCGCCGACGGACGACTGATTGAAAATGCCAGCCTGAAGGTAGAGGAAGCCGCCCTTACAGGCGAGTCCGTTCCTGTCACTAAGTTTATTGATATTATCAATCTCGAGGATTCCTCTAAGGACGTTCCTTTGGGAGACCGTAAGAACATGGTCTACATGGGTTCTACCATCGTATACGGCCGAGGTAAGGCTGTAATTACCGCAACCGGTATGGATACCGAGATGGGTAAGATTGCTGATGCACTGGCTAAGGCTGAGGAAGGTCAGACTCCTTTGCAGCTGAAGCTCAGCCAGTTGTCCAAGATTCTGACCTGGCTGGTTCTGGGTATCTGTGTAGTTATCTTTATTGTACAGAATGTACGTGCAGGCGGTGTAAGCTTTGAGGGTATGCTGAATTCCTTCATGGTAGCGGTATCTCTGGCAGTTGCTGCAATTCCTGAGGGTCTTGCAGCTGTTGTAACGGTGGTTCTGTCCATTGGTGTAACCAACATGTCCAAGAGAAATGCTATTATCCGTCGTCTTACCGCTGTTGAGACTTTGGGGTGTGCCCAGATTATCTGTTCCGACAAGACCGGTACTCTGACCCAGAACAAGATGACCGTAGTAGACTTCTTTGGCGAGGATGAAAAATATCTGGCTCAGGCTATGGCTCTCTGCTGTGATGCAGAATTATCCGAGGACGGCAGCGTAACCGGTGAGCCCACCGAGGCCGCTTTGGTGGTATGGGCTAATAAGCTGGGGCTTGCCAAGACCGAATTGAAGCAGAAATTCCCCAGAAGCGGTGAAGCTCCCTTCGATTCCGGGCGTAAGCTCATGTCCACTGTTCACCCTGACCATGGCAAATATATTCAGTATACCAAGGGTGCACCCGATGTTATCCTTGACCGTTGCACCACTTATTTGAAGGACGGCAAGCCCGTTCCCATGACTGCTGAGTATCGTCAGCAGATTTTGACCGGCAACAAGGCCATGGCTGACAAGGCTCTCCGTGTACTGGCTTGTGCACAGCGCATCTGGGATGCAGAGCCTGCTGCCTATGAAGCCGACGTATTGGAGCAGGAGCTTTGCTTTGTGGGCTTAAGCGGTATGATTGACCCTGTTCGTCCTGAGGTAAAGGCTGCAATTGCAGAATGTAATGGTGCAGGTATCCGCGCCATCATGATTACCGGCGACCACATTGACACCGCAGTTGCTATTGCTAAGGAGCTTGGTATCCTCACCGAGGGCAAGCGCGCCATTACCGGTTCTCAGCTGAATGAAATGAGTGATGAAGAGTTCGCTAAGGAACTTGCTAACTTCGCAGTATATGCCCGTGTGCAGCCCGAACACAAGACCCGTATCGTCAACGCTTGGCGTGATGCAGGCTATGTAACCGCTATGACCGGTGACGGTGTAAACGATGCTCCTTCCATCAAGTCCGCAG
>CAYOGM010000089.1:0-11476 GCA_964403595.1 uncultured Acetatifactor sp.
GAAATCTGACCATTCTGGAGCTTACTTCCCTCACGGTTGGGGAAGTTTCTGGTGGAGTGACGGATACTGAATGCATTATTAGCAGGTGTATCGCCTGCGCCGAAACAAGGTCCGCAGAATGCAGTCTTCATGATTGCACCTGTCTCCATCAAGGTTGCACAACAACCATTCTTAACCAGCTCCATATATACGGGCATGGAAGCGGGATATACGCTCAAAGTAAATCCATCGGAACCGATATACTGTCCCTTCAAGATATCAGCTGCAGCACAGATATTCTCAAAACCGCCGCCTGCACAGCCTGCGATAATACCCTGATCAACCATGAACTTACCGTTCTTTACTTTATCCTTCAAGGAATACTCTACAGCGCCATCCAAGCTTACAAGGGCACGCTTCTCTGTCTCATCCAGAATATCCATGAGGTTTGCATTGAGCTCCTCAATGGTGTAGGTGTTGCTGGGATGGAAAGGCATTGCAATCATAGGACGAACCTTGGAAAGGTCAACCTCGATTACGCCATCATAGTAAGCAACCTCACCGGGATTTAACTCTGCATACTCCTCACCACGACCATGAATCTCGTAGAATTCCTTAATCTCATCATCGGTCTTCCAAATGGAGGACAAGCATGTAGTCTCAGTGGTCATTACATCGATACCGATACGGAAATCAGCAGACAGAGATGCCACGCCGGGACCTACGAACTCCATTACTTTATTTTTCACAAAACCATTCTTAAATACTGCACCGATAATTGCCAACGCAACGTCCTGAGGACCAACGCCCTTCACAGGAGCACCCTTCAGATATACAGCCACAACACCGGGCATGTTGATATCATAAGTCTGGTTCAAGAGCTGCTTTACCAGCTCAGGACCACCCTCACCCATTGCCATGGTACCCAGTGCACCATAACGGGTGTGGGAGTCGGAACCCAAAATCATCTTACCGCCGCCTGCCAGCATCTCGCGGGCAAACTGGTGAATAACTGCCTGATGAGGGGGTACATACACACCGCCGTACTTCTTGGCACAGGTCAGACCAAACATGTGGTCATCCTCGTTGATGGTACCGCCTACTGCACACAGAGAGTTGTGACAGTTGGTCAGAACATAAGGCATGGGGAACTTTTGAAGTCCTGATGCTCTTGCAGTCTGAATAATACCAACGAAGGTAATGTCATGGCTGGTCAGCTTATCGAAACGGATTTTCAGCTTGTCCATGTTATCAGAGGTATTGTGGCTCTTCAAAATACCGTAAGCCATAGTACTCTGTGCAGCTGCTTCCTTGGTTACCTCTTTACCGGTTTTGGATTTGATGGCTGCGGCTGCCTCAGGTCCCTCGGGAATAATCTCAGTCCCGTTTACCAGATAGGCTCCGCCCTGTAATAATTCAATCATGAATGTCCTCCTTTTTTTAACAAGTATTTTTATTATATTTTATACAACTTTATGGCATCTGCTCAAAAGCTATATCATATTTTTTTGCATACCCTTCTGCATAAGTTCCCTTTTTTCCATAAATGGTCTTTAAGTTGCTGAAGGCATATTCTTCTATCGTATCGACACTTGCCGGAATCGTTACCGTCTCCAAACCATAACACTGCTCAAATGCTGCTGTTCCGATACGTCTCACACCTTGCGGTATCTCTACACTTTCAAGACTGGTACAAAAAGCAAAAGTGTTATCTAAAATTTGGGTTACCCCTGCTGGGATTCGGATACTTTTCAAACAATCACAAAAGTGAAATGCCCCTTGTCCTATCTCTGTAACTGTATCAGGAAGCGTTATCTCCGCTAAAAGTCCACAACTCTGAAACGCATAGTCTCCTATCGTTACAACTCCTTCCGGAATCACGATATTTTCCAATCCATCACAATACTCAAAGGTACTATTTTCTATGGCAACAACGCCCTCTGGAATCGCTATGCTTTTCAAAGCACTACAGTGCGAAAAAGCATAGGTTCCTATAGCAGTAACACTCTTCGGAATCGCCATATTTTCCAAAGCACCACAGTAGTAAAAGGCAAATTTTCCTATAGAGGTTAAGCTACTTGGAAGTGTAACTTCTTTCAGCTTTTCAAAACCATAAAAAGCATCCTCACCTACATCCGTTACGCCTTCTTCTATGATTACCTTCTCGATGGTCAGTTTTTGCTCCGCCCACGGATACTCCATGGTATCAAACGCACCGGTTCTGTATACCTCCATGCTGCCGGAACCGGAAATGATTAGGGTTGTTCCTTCCACCTTGTATTGAAGAGATTCTGTAACAACCTGCTCTTCGATCTCCAGACACTTCTCCGTCGCCTGTACACTAACCTGCACCGTTGACTCCTGCTCCTTACCTGCAACACCACAACCGGACATGGAACCAACTAACATGAGTACCATAAGAAACAAATTTTTTCTTTTCATATCCCCTCCACAAACAAAGAGCCCACAAGTGGACTCTTTGTACGACCCAAAATGCGTCAGTTTTTATTATATAGGATAGCCCCATAATATGCAAGGTAAAATATTATGAGGCTATCCAAACTGAAACATTCTCTCTTTATTTATTATTTATTGCATCTTACTGCCACACTTACGGCAAAACTTTACCGGTGTATCAAAAGCTTCACCACAATTTGCACAATAGTACATTCCTTGAGCATTTGCAACAGCGCCTTCCTGCTCCGCCGCACTATCCGCCTGACCGGCATCTGTCTTGCCCAAAATCTCATTGTTCTTTTCATCAATGAGCTTGTACTGCTCTGTCAATTCTTCGATATCTGCTTTTCTCTTTTTAATCAACTCAAATTTTTCATATAATTTTGAAAAATCCTCGCTACCGCTTTCCCACAACTCATACGCTTCCTCTCCCAAGGCAGCATATGCTTTCTTATTATCTTTCTCTAAAGAGTCAATATGAGTCATAATTTTAGAACGCTCAAGCGATGCAGATGTCTTAACCCCAATTGTAGTTATACCACGATTGACCGACATTTTTAACTTCTCTAATGTATCACCAGCCATATCTATATGCTCCTCCCTGCAGAGACTTGCTTACGGTTGCACCCATAAGACTTACAACATCATCATCCACTTTGACAGACTTTCTACCGTTATAGTAATACAACTCACCCTTATAGCTCTTGGTGCTAAAATCACGGATATAATACACATCACCATCTAAAATCTGGTAGCTTGAAACATCATCCGCAATCTTCTCTGTCTTACCCTTTTTGTATGCCTTAAGAGTTCCTTCTCCCTTAGAAGTGTCATAATCTACATAATAGTAGAAAGTATCATTATCGGAATCATATCTCAGAACACCTGAATAAACCTCATAATCAGCCTGCTTTTTATCAATATACAGGTCACCATTTCTATTTTCATAATCTTTATAATAGTAAATATAGTCACTGCTTACAGATGCGTTTCCGGTATATACCTCACTATCATACAGCTCAGGAGTTGAAAGCTTTCCGTTGTTTACCTTAATGATATACAAATCACCTTCTGACTTCTCTGTATCCACATCATCATAGAACATAATTCTGTCACCGCTTGCATTAATTACATAATTGCAGCCTGTTTCACTTTCAATAACACTAACCTTATTTTCAGATGCTACATAATGCTTCGCACTTTCAGTCAAAGCACTGGTAATCTCTGTTTCCAAAGCATACACACTATTAAATTTAGAAAGCTTAACCTTTTCGAAAGCTTCCTCATCAATTGCAGGATAAACAATCACTTCCTCCGATGAAGCAATTGAATAATCATACTTTCCAAGAAGTCCCTCTGTGATAGTCTCTGTATCTTTACCATCATAGTAGCACAACTCGTATTTCTCCAGATAAAACTCCATATCATTCTCTAAAGATTCACGCATATAGTCTCTTGCAATCTTCTGCTCATACTCCTGATACTTCTGCTCGTACTCCTCTTTTGCCTTATTGTACTCCTCTACTGCTGCATCATATGCTGTGGAAGATGAAAAATCACTTCTGGAAGGAGACTTGGGCCATTCAGGTGCAACAAGGTTCAAATCTTCCTCTGCCTTGTCATCATAAACATAATCCAATACGGACTGACTCTCAGAGTTATCCTTGATATAATATGCTGCTCCCGAATCATATACTTTAAGCACATTAACTACCTCAGACGCAATCTTTTCCTTGTCCTTGCCCTGTGTTTTCTTGTAAAAAGAATCATCCTTCAGATAATAAATTGTCTTGAAATCATCTGTGTTATAGCAGATTTTAGTTACATCGCTGTCAACCTTATCCTTGCCCTTGCTCTGTGTCCAATAGTACAGCTCATCATCACTATTCAAAAAGTAAGCTTTCTTACCATCAGCAGACACTTCGTACTTCTCAACATCAGAAGAAATTTTTACTCTATCCTCCTTTTTGATATTGTAGGAATACAAATCATCCTCATTGGTGATGTAGGTTACTAAATTAGCAGCCTCATTTACAGAATATGCCAGGACATCAGAATCAATCTTCACGCCTTCTTTATTAAGCTTTGATAATTTCTTGTGATAAATATTTAATCCATTATCACTATAATCAATCTTATCCGGGAAGAAAATGGTTTTGCCGTCATCACTCTTCACAAAGTAATAAGCCATTTCCTGAGAAACACTTGCAAGGCCTGAATTACCAACATCGCCTTCTGCTACAAATTCTTCCGTAATCTGAGAAGTTGCCTTTTTACCTGCTACATAATAAAACACCTCTTTGTCCTTGATATAGAAAGTATAGTCAGCCTTATTGGACTTGCCTCCACCGAATAACAAACTACCTGCAAACAGAGCTACTACAACCACAACCAATGCTACTGCAATACCGATTACTGCACCACTAATACCTTTTTTCTTTGCAGGCTTCGTAGCATTATTACCGGCTGCTGCACCACTGGCTAAACCGGCACCGCAATTATGGCAAAAATCAGAACCTGCGGGAATAGAAGTTCCACAATTTGTACAAAATACATTTTTACCACTTTCTGCTGTTTTCTGCACATCCGCATTTTCTGCCTGAGTCTCCTCAACCTTTTCTGCGGTTGTTTCCGTTGTTTCTATTGTTACATCTTTTTCCTCAACAACACTCACTGCTGCACCACACTCTTCGCAAAATGCTGCGCCAGCTGCAAGCTCATTTCCACAATTAGTACATTTCATCCTTCTTCCTCCATGCATTTTATTTTCCTGCTAAAATATTCTTCCATGCACTTGATATAACGGGATCAAAGCGAGTTTCATTTTCTTCCCCATAGTGTTCGCTTACCTGTTTCCTAAGCTCTTCATAGGAAATACGAGGATTGTTCCTATATATATCCAATGCTGCAGAATAAACCAACTCATATCGATAATTGTACAGAGCACTGAAATTCTGCCAAAGAACAGGATTTGCTTTAAGTATTGCAGATACTTCATCCCCTCCCAGCGTTCCATTCTCTGTAATTACTCCCAGATTAATCATCTTTGCAAGCTGCTTCTGGCCGTTCTCGCCATCACCGAACTTATATCCGTTTTTGGAATAATATATGTTGATGACTGTCTGTACCGCCTCAAGACTATCGCCCAACTTAGCCAAATCATCAGATGACAAATACTTGGAGCTTGTGTAGAATGCTGCCAAATCATCTCCGTTCATACCTGCCGATTCATATGCAATCTGCAATGCCTCTGCATTTAATTCAGAGTCAATTCTCACACTCAAATCCTGTGTTCCGTCCGCATACAATACATATATGTCTCGGTTAGTGTTATTGGAAACCTGTGTCTTGTAGGAAAGCTCATACATTCTACCCTGTGCAGCATATATATCCATATATACATCCTGCAAATCATAAACCGTCCGGTTAGCATAATAAGCGCCGCCGGTAGCTTCTGCAATGTTTCTAAGCTCGGCTGAACTCACACGGCTTCCGATACCTATGATATATACCGGAACCTGATAATACAAGGATACATCGATAACATCCTGTGCATCGTAGTCATATCCGGCTCCATACGGCTCATTATATCCATCCGTAAATGCAACTACACATCTTGCACCTTCCTCTGATGCAGTGTAAACTACGGATGAATACAGTGACTGATACAAACTGGTCAAACCATAACATTCCAGATTCCATACCGATTCCTTGATATCTGACTTACTTGTAGTAAATCCCTGATATCTTTCATAAATACTACCAATTGTTGAAAGTCCCAGCTTTGTATCCGAATGAGTCTCATTAATAAAGCCTTCTATCGCACACTGCATATCGTAGAATTCGCTATACATACTGCCCGAAATATCTGCTACAATATCCATGGAAAGCATTCCTTCAATCTGCGTAATATCTATCGGCTCACACGCATCCCAGATATCATCATATCCCTCATATATAATGAAGTTTTCTAATTTGAAATTATACTTTTCATAGTCATTTGGATTGATGTAAAGCTTTACCTCATCCTTACTTGATACATCTGCCTGAACAAAATTCTCTACGCGATTATTACTGGAAAGAGCCGCTCCAAACCTTTCTGACCATGATTTAAAAGCCGTGTAGTCCTCCTGCAGTTTAATATAATCCAGACCGCTTCGGTCGCTCTCAATCTTTTCTACCAAATCCTCCAGCATATATTTCTCAAAAGGATGCAGCTGATAGCCCGAAAAAGCCGTCTGAATTTTCTCTACATCGTCCAAACACTCCTTCGCCTTTTGCGCATTACCGGTTACTATTTGATCTCGCATATTTTCAAACGCTCTAGCACCTGTTTTACATGCAGCCTCGTCAAAGTCAGCTAACGCTTCCTCCAACGCCTTCTTGGCACTTTGATAATCCTCTTCATAGTCATCCATGACTAACTTGCTGTCATTCTCTATATACTTTACGACTTCATCATACTGTTCCCTATATGTTTCAACAGCCGCATGCATACTCTCAATCTCATCGGCAATATCTGACATTTCGTCAGCCAGCTGCTCATATTCCCAAAACCGAAAACCTGCTGCTGCATCCTGCGAATTGTCCAAAAGCTCCTTATACTGCCTTTCGTACTTACCAAGAGCTGTATACTCTTCAGAAACATCTTCGAACGCTGCAATATCACTTTTAAATTCGTTTGTCTTGATTATGTCATAGATGCTCACACCTGCAACACCTGCCACTAACAGCAGAATAACAGCAATCAAAATAAAACTTATTGCAGATTTTTTCTTTTTGGGCTTTTTTTCATTTCCACCACTGTTTTCTGCCGTTTCTGTCTCTACAACCATCGTGCCACACTCAGGACAGAATTTTATATCGTCTGCAATGTTACATCCACAATTTCTGCAAAACATTCGCATTTCCTCCTATAGTAATTTCTCCGGGAAAGTATATTAATACTTCATATGGCTTACATTGGTAATAGCATCATTGGCTATATCAAACCTACATATATACGCATTGCAACTTCCTTCGATTACGGGTGCATAGAAATGTCCATCCTCACCCTGTGTAATATAATAGGGTGTTCCGTCTATATCTCCAAAGGAACCGCGCACATCCTCATATCCGCCATTCCCAAATCCTTCCAGCGTCCGGGCTCTGGCAATCATTGCCAAACTTCCTTTAGCCGGATTATTAGATGTAGTCATGTAATAGTAATTCTGCACATGAATCACCTGAACCATCTCGGACAATTCAGATGCAACAGGATAGATTGCTTTTACACTCAAATCACTCTTATTTACTGCATAAATTGCACTCAGCCCTGTACATGGGAAATAAATGGTATTTCCATCAATGGTAAAGGAACGGGTATACTGTCCATCCAAGGCTTTTATCTTTTTGGCGCTTACCAACTGAAGGGACATTCCACTTCTTTTATAAATGTACATCGTTCCAGTCATGGAACTCCATACATAAAACCGCTGGGTGCCGCTATCATATTCGGTATAATGGGGCCGAACACCCACATTATCAATTGCTTCTACAGCCTGATATCCGCTATCTGTCCTTGTATACGTAACAATTCTGTTATTATCCGTATCAACAACAAGATAAAGTGTGCCATCGCTGGCAATCGCATGAGGACGATTCAAACCCATTCCTACCGGATGCCATCCATAAGGTGAATTGTTTACATTATTTGTATGAAGAATCTGATGATTGTACGCATCAGCAATATAAAACTCTCCACCGTAATGATACACATGTGTAGGCACAAAAAATCGTTCCTTATAAACATTCTCTGCATCATATGCATAGGATTCATTCAATTGCGTTTTAACTACAGCAGTCGCTTCCTCTTGAACACCGGGGTCTGCAACGACCTGTTCCTCCTTAGCATCGGGGTCTGCAGCGGTCTGTTCCTCCTTAACACCGGGGTCTGCAGCGGTCTGTTCCTCCTTAAAGCCTTGTTCTACAGCGGTCTCTATATCCGAAGCCATCCCCCCCGGTAACACAAGCATGGTAGATAATATCAAAGATATCATCTGCCTTATCAAACTCCATTTTGCCATGGCTATTTCTGTTCTCCTTCCTTTGCAGCAACAACATGCACAATTCCTATTCTTCCTTCAAAGGTCGGTGCAAAAATATGCTCTTTTAAACCGTTTGCCACCACACCATCCCATGCAGCATGCATATGCGCGGCTAAGATTTGAACGACATTCGAATCCTCATCATACATACAGTCAATAAATTCCTGTGTTTTTGCATCCGGGCTATATGTGGAATTCTCCTTGTTCCAATAATAAATTTTATTTCTAACCTCTAATGAGAGTTCTTCAAGAGACGCATCCTCCTCCGAATAAAACGGCACATGGGTAACCATAATTACCGGTTTTCCAGCATTCAGTTTCTCCATCAGAAAGTCAAATCTGTCATCTGATAAATTTTGATATGATTTGTTCATTCCAACTATAAGAAACTCATCAAACTCAATACAGTTTTCGCCCACATCTCCATCCAAAAGTTCGGATTGAAGGATAAACCCATCTGTATCTGTGAATTCTCCACCACCATACCAACCACCGTAATCATGATCCGACCTGATGTAAATAATTTGATCTTTGGAATAATTCAATTCCTCAAAGCCTTCTGAAAGCACCTCCATGTTTTTGTGGCTACAATAGTCCAACATATCTCCACCAAAAACAACTGCATCAAAATTGTAATGATTTAAGAATTTGATAACCTCCGGCCAAAGTTCATCTGCATGTATCCCTTCCGGTGTAACTGAAAATGAATTATATCTTTCTGTTACTGTCGGAAGATTCTCTTCCAGCACATCCCCCGGCTCTGTATCTGTAATAAGATGCAAATCATTGATAAATGCAATATCATAGCCTTTGGACAATCCCTCTATCTCCACAGTAATTTCATCCACTTTGAAATCATATTCTGATGAAACACAGGTAACTGTTGGCTCTTGCGTTTCTGTCGACTCTGTTAACACTTGGTTTTCCTCAAAACCATTATCATTTGTCGTATTCTCTTCTGCTACATGTTCGTTAAGTATATCCTGAGAAATTTTACTAGCTGTAATTCCTACCAGAAATCCAAATGAAACTGTAATCATTGTAAGAATCAGAAACGCACAAATATCCTTTAGGCCGAATTTCTTCTTTTCATTCTTATCTTCAGTCTTATTTTCGTTTTTATTATTGTTTGTTTTTTCTTTATTCACTAAGAATTACCGGTACATTGCTGCGAATCCATTCTCTTGTTGCCGCTGTAGTCCCATTATAAGTGTCTACTTTGTACTTATCCTCTCCATCCAAATCATTAAAATACCAGAAATGATTTAAATCAACACTACTTCTGGAGTTTACACCAATTTCACTCCCTATAGTAAGTCCTTGTTCGTTTTTAATCTGTTCTACTACAGCATTATAAGCATTACGATACTTTTCTACATCCAGCCCTGCCGCACTACCATATGTAATAATGTCCTGAATCAACATTAGATTGTAGTCTGTCTCCTCCAGAATCAACTCCATACGTGCCACTACATCCGCATTGCTCATGGAGCCGTCTGCAAGACCTGTTTCACAACGCTTTCTGGTTATCCAGCTCAGACAATATGCATATCGCATACGCAACGGGTCTTCCAAATCCTCATTGTCAAACAACAACGGCTTTCCATTTTCCTTTACGGAATAAGCCCGCTCAGCATAATTCCACGCCTCGTCTCTTGACCAGTTTGCATACTCAGTGATACCATTTATAGACTCTATATACATATCCTTAAATGTCTGTATTGTCTCTTCTTTGTAAGTATACAGCTCACTGCTGTCTACACTATACTCTTTCTCTGAAAGCATTTTTGTAAGTTCCATCGCATCAGCCAATGTATTGCTTATCTGTTCAAAACCTGCCGCAGATGCTCCCTGCGTCTTCATATGATCACAATATCTTATAACAGACTCTATATAAACCCAATAAACACTGTCTATGCCTTCCTGCGCCTCATCGTGAAGATTGTTTTCCTCTGCAATCTCAACATACTGATTGATGGCATCCTTACCATAAGGAATAGCTCCCTCTAAATAATTTTTAGCCTCGTATTCAGTCTTGGCATCCTCTACAAGCTTATTTGCAGGCTCAAGAAGTGCCACATCTCCTTTTTCATCCTCGGGCACCTGCTTCTCATCCTCTTCTTCACCGGCTTCGCCATCTTCGTCATCTTCATCCTCATCATCGGAATCGCCCTTTTCATCATCCTCAGAAGAATCCAGCAAACCGGAAACAACCTCAAGGGGATGCATATCCATAACTGCCACACAATAAAAGCATGCTCCACCAATAATTCCTATCAATAAAAATAAAACCAAAAAAGCAACCAACGCTTTGGGTGACTTTTTTTTCTCCACCGGCTGCTGTACTGCTCCAGACTGTGACTTCACTTGCTGCACAGGCTTCATCTGCGGCGCTGTTGCCTGCTCAGACTTCGTCTGCGGTGCTGTTTGATGCTCAGGCTTCGTCGGAGCTGTTGCCCGCTCTACAGATACAGACTCTTGTTTCATGCCACACTTTGCACAGAATTTCACACCGGGTGCGAGCACTGTTTTGCAACCTTTACACACATTCTCAGTTGCTGAATTTGCAACCTCAACCTTCTCTATCTTATTCCCACAATGCACACAAAATTTGCTATCATCAGGAATATTATTACCACACTTAGAACACAACATACTCCATACCTCCCTTTTGGAACTCTCATACACCCGCCAAAGAAAATCAGCGACAGTGTACTAAATATTATATCATAGCTAACAAATATGCGTCAACACATTGCCAAAAACCTCATTTTTCCTTGTGTTAAACACTATATTTCCTTTTAAATATTATGTGCCCAGAGCGCTGCTCCGGGCACATAACCGTTCGAACTTTTTATTTTTTAATTACAACCTTGTCCAAGTGCCAAATTTCATCCACATACTGCTGGATGGTTCTGTCAGATGTAAACTTACCACAGCTTGCCACATTCAGG
>CAYOGM010000090.1:0-11391 GCA_964403595.1 uncultured Acetatifactor sp.
TTAAAGGTTTCGTCCAATCCTCATATCCGCTCCGCACTCACAACCTCGCAGATTATGTTTGCAGTGGTTATTGCACTTTTGCCGGCGGCGGGTTATGGTGTTTACAATTTTGGACCGAGAGCGCTTGCGGTAATCGCGGTGACGGTTGCCAGTACTGTGCTTACTGAGCTGATATACGGATTTTTTATGAAAAAGACCACTGTTACAGATATGTCTGCGGTGGTGACAGGTTTGTTGCTGGCACTGAATCTCCCGGTGGGACTGCCTCTTTGGATGGCAGCGCTGGGCGGCGTGTTTGCTATTTTGGTTGTAAAGCTTTTATTTGGAGGTCTGGGACAAAACTTTATGAACCCGGCACTGGCAGCCCGTTGCTTTCTGTTGATTTCCTTTCCGAAGGAGATGGCTGATTTTACCACGGAGGCCGTAAATTGGGCGGGACTTAGCTGGGATGCGTACACCGGAGCTACCCCTCTTGCAGCCCTTAAGGCAGGGGAGAGCGTAAATATAATGAATATGATTACGGGATGTGAGGGCGGTACGATTGGTGAGACTTCTGTGATTGCCATTATAGCCGGAGCATGCTTTTTGTTGCTTCTGGGTGTAATTGATTTGCGGATTCCCGGAACTTATATTGTCAGCTTTGTCCTTTTTGCGGGGCTGTTTGGAGGCCGAGGTTTTGACCCTGCATATTTGTCAGCACAGCTTGCAGGCGGTGGTCTGATGCTGGGGGCATTTTTTATGGCTACAGATTATGTAACCCGTCCGATTACCGTAAAAGGGCAATATATTTACGGTATTTTCTTAGGAGTAATGACGGGTATTTTCCGTATTTTCGGACCCGGTGCAGAGGGCGTTTCTTACGCAATCATTATCGGTAACCTGATTGTACCTCTTATTGAGAAGGTGACGCAGCCTGCTCCCTTTGGAATGAAGAAGGGAGGTGCTTCTCATGGCTGATAATAAGAAGAAACAGACCGCAACACCGGTTGAGAAGAAGCAGTCTGACGTATCTGTAATGCTTAAGGAAGCAGCAGTTTTGTTTGCAATTACCCTTATTTCCGGTCTGCTTTTGGGATTTGTGTATGAGGTGACTAAGGAGCCTATCCGCATACAGCAGGAGAAGGCTGTGCAGGAGGCTTGTATGGCAGTGTTCCCCGGTGCAGAGGAGTTGGGGATTGTGTTTGAACAGTTAAAATATGAGCCGGAGGAAGAACTCACTACAGAGCTTGCCGGGAATGGTGTAACCATTGGTACGGTGTTTAAGGCAGTAGATGCAACAGGTGCATTCCATGGTTATGTAGTGCAGTCCACCACCGCAGAAGGATATGCCGGCAATATTGTACTCTATGTGGGCGTGAATGCAGATGCATCTGTCAGTGGGGTGTCTATTATGGAGATTGGTGAGACTCCGGGACTTGGTATGGAAGCGCCTAAGGTGCTCGTTCCCCAGTTTGCAGGCAAACAGGTGGACAGCTTTACCTATACCAAGACAGGAAGCCGTTCTGATTCTGAGGTAGATGCCATCAGTGGAGCTACCATTACCACTAAAGCGGTAGTGAATGCGGTAAACGGTGGCCTTGCAACAGCGAAGAGTCTGATGGAAGGAGGTGGCGCCGGTGAGTAACTTGAAACAGGATACTGCTTTAGAAAGACTTTATAACGGATTGATTAAGGAAAATCCCACATTTGTACTGATGCTTGGTATGTGTCCCACCCTGGCGGTGACCACTTCTGCAATTAATGGTCTGGGTATGGGTCTTACCACTACGGCAGTATTAATGCTGAGCAATCTGATTATTTCCGGTATGCGTAAGATTATCCCCGGCAGAGTGCGAATTCCAGCTTTTATCGTAATTATTGCAACTTTTGTAACAGTTATTGAACTTTTGCTGGAGGCATACATTCCTTTCCTGAATAAGGCATTGGGTATGTATATCCCTCTGATTGTTGTAAACTGCATTATTTTGGGAAGAGCGGAGAGCTATGCGTCTTCTCACAAGCCTATTGCGTCATTTTTTGACGGTCTGGGCATGGGACTGGGCTTCTCCATGGCTTTGACATGTATTGGCGCAGTGAGAGAGATTTTGGGTTCCGGCAGTGTATTCGGATTTGAAATTCCCGGATTTACACCTATTCGTATTTTCTCGCAGGCTCCCGGTGCGTTTTTTGTACTGGCGGCACTCAGTGCACTTCAGAATGTATTGAAGAATTGTAACAAGAAGGAGAAAACGAAGAAGGAGGAGCTTCCCGCAGGTTGTGGACAGGATTGTGCTGCATGTGGCGTGAGTGGCTGTTCCTCCCATGGCAGATTCTATGACGAGAATGCTGCTGCCACCATTGAGAAAACTGCAGCAAAGTCTGAAAAGAAGGCTGTAAATAAAAAAGCAGGTGAGGACGCGGAGGAATCACTTACAATCATTGAATTGGAGGAGGGCAAATAAATGGATAGTGTAAAAGAATTATTTGTTATTTTGGTCGGCTCTTCTCTGGTAAGTAATGTAGTTCTCAGCCAGTTTCTGGGCCTGTGTCCTTTCCTTGGTGTGTCCAAGAAGATTAAGACGGCAGCCGGTATGGGAACAGCGGTTATCTTTGTTATTACCCTGGCCAGCGGTGTGGCAGGACTGATTTATGAATTTATTTTGAAACCTTTTGGGATTGAGTATTTGCAGACCATTGTATTTATTTTGGTTATTGCAGCACTGGTGCAGTTTGTTGAGATGTTTTTGCGCAAATGCATGCATTCTTTGTATGAATCCTTGGGAGTATATCTTCCTTTGATTACCACCAACTGTGCAGTGTTGGGTGTGGCACTTACCAATGTACAGAAGGAGTATGGTATTTTGACCGGAATGCTGAATGGATTTGCTACGGCAGCAGGTTTTACCATATCCATTGTCATTCTGGCGGGTCTTCGTGAGAAGATGGAGTATAATGATGTCCCTGAGGCTTTCAAGGGGATGCCCACGGTTCTGCTGACTGCAGGCCTGATGGCAATTGCCTTCTGTGGCTTTGCCGGACTTTTGTAGTTGGGGGTGTCAGGTATGAATATAACAGGAATTATAATTGCAGCCGCAGTAGTAGGTCTGGTAGGTATTTTTGTGGGACTTTTTCTGGGAGTTGCAGGTTTGAAATTTAAGGTGGAAGTGGATGAGAGGGAGGAGGCTGTTCTTGAGGCGCTTCCCGGTAATAACTGTGGTGGATGCGGTTTTGCAGGCTGTTCCGGTCTTGCAGCAGCCATTGCAAAGGGCGAGGCTGCGGTAAATGCCTGTCCCGTGGGTGGAGAGCCTGTGGGACAAAGAATTGCTGCAATCATGGGAGTGGAGGCTGCCAGTGCTGAGAAAATGGTAGCATTTGTACACTGTCAAGGAGATTGTGACAAAGCAAATCAGGACTATGATTATAGTGGTGTGGAAGACTGTCGCATGATGAGTTTTGTACCCTCAGGCGGACCTAAGTCCTGTAACAGTGGCTGTATGGGTTACGGCAGCTGTGTGAAGGCCTGTCCGTTTGATGCCATTCATGTGGTGAAGGGTGTGGCAGTGGTGGATAAGGAGAAATGTAAGGCTTGTGGCAAGTGTGTTGCAGTTTGCCCGAAGAATTTGATTTCTTTGATTCCATATAAGGCGAAAACAGAGGTCGCATGTAAGTCTGTGGATAAGGGACCGGTGACCATGAAGGCCTGTTCCGTAGGCTGTATCGGTTGCGGAATCTGTGTCAAGAATTGTCAGGCAGGAGCCGTTACTGTGACGGATTTCCATGCTACGATTGATCAGTCTAAGTGTACAGGCTGTGGCGCCTGTGTAGCCAAGTGCCCCAAAAAGGCTATTATTGAACTGTAGAAGGAGGTGTGACGCATGCGTCTGCCTGATTATTATGAAGAGAATAAGGGGGGCGGCATGACGCCTACCATTCTGTCTGCGGTGGTTGCGGTGACTTTGTTCGTGGGAGCAATTCTTGTGATGGTTCTTATGATGAATAATCAAAAGGCTCCATCTAATGCACCGGCAAAAGAATCTGTTCAGGCAACTGTGGAGACAAGTCAGATGGGAGAATATCCGGATACGGATAAGCTGGTTACCGGTAGTACCTTGTCTCCGGAGGATTTGGATTTTTGGGACAAATATCCGAAGGAGTCTTCTTCGCAAGAAAGTAGTGATCCCAAGGCTGAAAGTGGTGCTAAGGAAAGGGAAGAGAAGCCCACTGAGGTTGTGACGGAGAATGATCCGGCAACGGACGGCAAGCATACCCTTGTAGTAAACCGTGACGGTCAGGAGGAGTGGGTGTTGATTAGTCCCTACCTGCCTAAGAACGAGTATGATTTTACCAAGCTGGTGTGCCAGTCTGATTTGATGAAGTATTATGTGGATGGAAGACAGATTTCCTATGTGGGAGCAAGCATTTCCAAGTATCAGGATTACGTGGACTTTGTGCAGCTTAAGAAATCAGGAATAGATTATGTAATGCTTCGAATCGGAGCCAGAGGATATGGAAGCGGCCAGTTGGTGGAGGACGAGAGTTTTTCCGATAATATCAAGCGTGCTACAGATGCAGGACTTCAGGTGGGGGTGTACTTCACTTCACAGGCTGTTACAGTGGAGGAAGCTGTGGAAGAAGCACAGTTTGTCATGGAGCGGCTGGAGGATTATAAAATCACATATCCGATTGCTTTTGATATGGGCTTTGTGGAAAATGATACGGCGAGAATTGAAGATTTGACCAAGGCTGAGCGTACGGATATTACCAAGATTTTTTTGGATACTGTGACAGCAGAAGGCTTTAAGGCGGTGATAAAGGCAGACAAAGAATGGCTGATTAAAGAGATTGATATGTCTAAGCTGACTGCCTATGATGTGTGGCTGGAACAGTGTCAGGATGTGCCCGATTATCCCTACCGCTTCACCATGTGGCATTACAGTGATACCGGTACGGTGGATGGTATTGTGGGATATACGGATTTGAGTATCAGTTTTATTGATTATTCTGAGAAGTAGTCGGCTTGTAATTGACAATGCGGGGAGAAATCTCTACTCGGGTGTAGATATCTGCATAACGACTGGGAGACATTCCCTCAATGTAATTGGGCGTATAGTTTTTGCGAATGCCGTTTTTGTGAAGAATATCGATTGCCTTGTTATAGGCAATGGCGGCTTCTTCCTCAGATGAATAACGCCCCACCAGATTGGAACCATAAATATGAATGCGGACAGTATAAACGTACTGTCCGTTTTTGTTTTCCGCACGAACGCCGTGATAGGTATTGAGAATCTCAAGATTCTCGCGGCGAAAGTCTGTAGGGTCTCCATTAATAAAGCGGAAATCTTTGCCCTCAACGGCATAATTTTTGATACCGTAGCGGGAAACCAGATTGACCTGCATACCGTAGTCTGCCACAAAATAATGATTGCCTCGGCACATGATTTTGTGGGAGGAATAATAAAATAAATCATCCATGTCAAATTTTAAAATCTGTGTAGGGCTCATATAATAATAGAAAAGCTTCTGGCCCACATAAATGGGTTTGCCAAAGTAGATACCATTATCCCGGAAATTAATGAGACTTACCCATTTTTCAAAGGGCAGGGGTGAGGATGCATGATAATGCATCAATCCCACGCCGGAGTCGCTTAGCAGGCGCTGCCCTTCCAGATAAGCTTTGTGAGCACATTGAGGGGTCTCATAGCTTCCCAGACTGATGTGTTTTCTCTTGTGTGTCAGAGAGGCGCGAAAATAAGCCGTGCCGTCCTTTTTGGTGGAGGGACAGACTCCGTCAAGTGTCGTATTCTGTTGTATGTTGTTATTTTCTGTAGGTTTATTCATACTTATAGTATAGCATTAATCATAAAAGGTTGGCAAGCTGCATACATATGTTTATCGGAGGTAAACAATATGTATAAAAAAGCATTAAGCGGATTGCTTTTGTTGCAGTTGATTTTTCTGTTTGGTTCCTTTTGTGTTAAGGGGATTTCGGAGAACAGGCAGACTGCATTACCTGTGTGCGAGGTGAAAATGGACGAGAGGGTACTGGCAGAGCAAAACACCAGTACCATGGGGATTATAGAGACTGCTGTTTCCGGTCAACGTGTTGTGGATGTGCAGGTGTTAGAGAGAACAAATGAATATATTTTGAACGAGGAAGATATGGAAATGCTTCTCCGTATTGTGGAGGCTGAGGCCGGCAATCAGGATGAGGATGGAAAGCTTTTGGTGGCTAATGTAGTGCTGAACAGGGTGGAGAGTGACAAGTTTCCTGACACGGTGACAGAGGTGGTATTACAGAAGGAGAATGGTGTGTGTCAGTTTTCGCCGGTCAGTAATCAGACATTATGGACGGTGGATATCAGTGAAGAAACAGAAGATGCAGTGGAGCGGGCTCTGATGGGAGAGGATATTTCGGATGGAGCACTTTATTTTGCCGCCAGACAATACGCAGATAGTGAGAAAATGAAGTGGTTTGACACCCATTTGACCTTTTTGTTCAAGCATGGTGGACATGAATTTTTTAAATAAACTACATAAAATTGTAACTTGGCGGATTGCACAGGACTCAAAAGTGTGCTATACTAGCTAAGATTATGGAAAAATATGTGCACAATCTGCCGGAAGAGCAGGCAGATGCATATTGCTATAGGATGAAGATGCCCGGCGGGCAGAAAGAGGGAAAAGAAATGGAAGTTTTTTACAACAGTACAAGAAGTAAAGGCGCAGCTGTGACTGCATCACAGGCTATTTTGAAGGGACTTTCCGACGACGGCGGTCTGTTTGTGCCTGACCATATTCCTGCATTGGACAAGAGCTTAAAGGAGCTGTCCGAGATGGATTACAAGCAGGTGGCTTACGAGGTTATGAAGCTTTATCTCACTGACTTTACCGAGGAGGAGCTGAAGAACTGTATCGAAAGAGCTTATGATGAGAAGTTTGACACAGAGGTGATTGCACCCCTTGTGGAGGCAGAGGGCGCGTATTATCTGGAGCTGTTTCATGGTTCCACCATCGCCTTCAAGGATATGGCACTGTCCATTCTTCCTCATCTGATGATTACTTCCGCAAGAAAGAATCAGATTAAGAATGAAATCGTAATTCTTACAGCAACCTCCGGTGACACCGGTAAGGCTGCTTTGGCTGGATTTGCAGGTGTTGAGGGTACTCGTATTATTGTATTTTATCCCAAGAATGGTGTGAGCCCCATTCAGGAGAAGCAGATGGTAACCCAGAAGGGTGATAATACTTTGGTTGTAGGTATTCATGGTAATTTCGATGATGCCCAGACCGGCGTGAAGAAGATTTTCTCCGACAAGGAGCTTGCTAAGGAGATGGAGGAGAAGGGCTTCCAGTTCTCATCTGCTAATTCCATCAACATTGGTCGTTTGGTACCCCAGATTTGCTACTATGTATATGCTTATGCAAAGCTGATGAATGAGGGCAAGATTGCTGAGGGAGAGACCATGAATGTGGTAGTTCCTACAGGTAATTTTGGTAATATTCTGGCAGCATTCTATGCAAAGAACATGGGTCTGCCCATCGGTAAGCTTATCTGTGCATCCAATGACAATAAGGTTTTATACGATTTCTTCCGCACAGGAACCTATGACAGAAACAGAGAGTTCATGCTTACCACCTCTCCTTCCATGGATATTTTGATTTCCAGCAATCTGGAGAGATTGATTTATCGTATTGCAGGCAATGACGCTGACAAGAATGCAGAGCTTATGGGTGCACTTACCGGTCAGGGTAAGTATGAAATTTCTGCTGATATGAAGGCTCAGTTAGATGATTTCTATGGCAACTTCGCCAATGAAGAGGAGACCGCTGCTGAAATCAAGCGTCTCTATGAGAACTGTGGTTATGTTCTGGATACTCACACTGCTGTGGCATCCTCTGTATACCAGAAGTATGTGCAGGAGACCGGCGATGATGCCAAGACTGTGATTGCGTCCACTGCAAGCCCCTTCAAGTTCACCAGAAGCGTAATGAATGCCATCGATGCAAAATACGATGCAATGGGTGACTTTGAATTGGTAGACGAGCTGTCCAAGCTGGCAAATGTGAAAGTTCCCAATGCAATCGAAGAGATTCGTACCGCACCTGTAGTTCATGATGTACAGTGTGATGTAGACAAGATGCAGGATACCGTAAGAGGATTCCTGGGAATCTAAGATTTACAAATTTAATCATGATGCAAAAGCTCACATTCTTGAACAGATTGTGGGCTTTTACTTCATGAAAATAAGGGGGAAATAATGCTTACAAGTCTGGAAGTAAAAATTGTTGTATTGTTGGTGATGATACAAATGCATATTGTTGACGATTACTGTTTGCAGGGGAAACTGGCAAGCTTCAAACAAAAACGCTGGTGGGAACAAAATTATCCTGATGCAATGTACAAGAAGGACTACTTGATGGCACTTTTTCTGCATGCATTCAGCTGGACTTTCATGACTATGTTGCCTGTCGTGGTGTATAGAATTCTTTTGGGAGATTTGCCACTATGGTGTTATGGCGTATTTGCAGTAAATTGGCTGATTCATGGAGTGGTTGACCATTTTAAGGCTAATAAACTTGCCATCAATTTGATTGTAGACCAGTCTATTCATCTGGTTCAGGTGGCGGTGACATGGGTGGTATTGGTGTTGATGTAGACAGGGAAAACTTATAGTATTATAGCTGGTGTCCGAATGGATTCCGGTTGAAATTTTGGGTGTGTATATTGAGCTGATAGCAAAATAGATTTTTCGTTTTGATAGAGGGTTTCAATATGGTTTGGGTCTATGTAGGATTTTTAGTCCGTGAGACCCGAAAATACGCAAATTTTGCCGAATATAGCTATGTGAAACATAGCGGCCGGGTCTATACATAAAAATACACTCGCCAGACCCGAGAATTGGCATAATCCCGGGTCTGGCAAGGCAGTTATTTTCTATAGACCCAAATGAGGTATACAATCAGTGGGAAATCAAGAAAACTTGAGGGATTTCGGGTCCCGGCAAAAGAAAATTTTCTATAGACCCGACTTAGGGTTGAGGAATGGGAAGTTTAGGGAGACTGGCTATGAAGAATATTTCTCTTACAACTCTGTGCTATATTGAACAGGATGATAAGTATCTGATGCTGCATCGGGTAAAAAAGGAAAAGGATTTGAATAAAGATAAGTGGGTCGGTGTGGGAGGTCATTTTGAGGCGGACGAATCACCGGAAGACTGTTTGCTCAGAGAGGTGAAGGAAGAGACCGGTCTGACGCTGACCTCATGGAGATTTCGCGGCATGGTAACCTTTTTGTCTAATGAGTGGCCAGAGGTAGAGTCTATGTGCCTTTATACGGCAGATGGTTTTGAGGGGGAGATGACTTCCTGTGATGAAGGGACGCTGGAATGGGTGGAGAAGAGTAAGGTGTATGATTTGCCCATTTGGGAAGGGGATAAGATTTTCTTTCGGCTATTAGAGGAAGATAGAGATTTTTTTTCGTTGAAGCTTAGATATGAGGGGAATGTGTTGGTGGAAGCGGTGCTGGATGGGAAGGTATTGCAATGAAAAAACATTCGGGATTGAGGCAGAGCGTACAATTGATATATGGTTGTGCGCTTTAATTATATCAAAGATGATTTAATTTAGTCAAAACAAATCAAATGACTAAATTAAATTGACTTTGACTAAATTAAATGATAACATAAAACCATTAGGAACATAATGTTGAATTAAGCAGAACAAATATGTTGGATAGGAAAAATGCAGGGAGGAGGTTAAGGTTTTGTGAGAAATTATGAATATGAAAGTAAATGGGAAAAGCTGTTGACTCCAGAAATAGTGAATTATCTGACTTTGATTCATGAATATAAGGGAGAACAACGTCTGATTGCGGAGCGACATGCAGATGTGCTTACAAATTTAGTTGAAATTGCTAAGATACAGAGTACGGAAAGTTCGAATAGAATCGAAGGAATATATACTTCTGACGAACAATTGCGAAAGCTGGTCATGGACAAAACTACACCCCGAACAAGAGATGAAATAGAAATTGCCGGATACAGGGATGTATTAAATACAATTCATGAGAATTTTGAACATATTCCGGTGAAATCTGCATTTGTTCTGCAATTGCATAGAGATTTGTATAAGTACGAGGGAAATGATGCGGGTGGCAGATATAAAATTACGGATAATGTGATTGAAGAGACAGACGCAAACGGAAATAAAAGGGTTCGTTTTATGCCTGTTCCGGCATGGGAAACCGCAGAAGCGATGGACAGATTGTGTGAAGCATATGGTAAAATGATTGCGGATGAAGTGGTTGATCCGTTGTTGTTAATTCCTATGTTTGTGATTGATTTTCTGTGTATTCATCCTTTTCGGGATGGTAATGGAAGAATGAGCAGACTTTTAACCTTGCTGTTGCTATATAAGTCCGGTTATATTGTGGGGAAATATATTAGTATCGAGAAGTTGATAGAAAATTCAAAAGATGTATATTATGAGACCTTGGCGAATAGTTCGGCAGACTGGCATGAGGAGGAAAATGACTATGCACCTTTTGTAAAATATATTCTCGGTGTAATTGTGGCTGCATATAGAGATTTTTTTGAAAGAGCAAATCTTATTGTTGAGAATACAAGTTCAAAACCGGACAGGATTATGGAACAAATTAAGAATCATATAGGAACCATTACCAAAACAGAATTGCTTCGTGCCGTTCCGGATGTCAGTCAGACAACCGTGCAGAGGACGCTGAATGAACTGGTAAAACAGGGGAAAATAATTAAAATCGGCGGCGGACGATATACAAAGTATAAATGGAATTGGGAGGATGAACAAGCATGATTACCGGAGAATTAAAGAACAAGATAGATGGTTTGTGGGATATATTTGCAGCAGGAGGTCTGGTTAATCCTTTGGAAGTCATCGAACAGATTACCTACTTGATGTTTATTCATGATTTGGATGATGCAGATAATATGCGCGAGAAGGAGAGTGCTATGTTGGGACTCCCTTATCAGAGTATCTTTGCAGAGCAGGTAAAAATTGGAGAGCGAGAGATAGAGGGCAGACAGTTGAAATGGTCTGTATTTCATGATTTTCCGGCGCAAAAGATGTATTCTGTTATGCAGGAATGGGTATTTCCCTTTATCAAAAACCTTCATGGAGACAAAAATAGTGCATATTCCTAATATATGGATGATGCCATTTTCAAACTGCCAACACCACTTCTTTTGGCGAAGGTTGTGGATTCGTTGGATGAGATTTATTCTTTGATGGCTGTGATAAAGGATATAGATATTAGAGGCGATGTGTATGAGTATTTGCTTTCTAAGATTGCTCAATCCGGTCTGAATGGACAGTTCCGTACGCCCAGACATATTATTCGTATGATGGTAGAAATGATGGAGCCTATGGCAGATGATG
>CAYOGM010000091.1:0-11379 GCA_964403595.1 uncultured Acetatifactor sp.
CAGCTCCTTCAGGAAAATGTGACACCACTTCCTCCAGCATATCGCCCAGTCCCATGCGGTTTGCTGCTGAAATCGCATGAGGATCACCAATTCCCAGATTATAAAATTCATAAACATCTGCCATATACTTCTGGAAGCTGTCCACTTTATTGACTACCAATACCACAGGCTTGTGCGAACGTCTCAGCATGTCTGCCACCTTGGCATCAGAATCCTGCAGTCCCTGCTTTACATCCACAAGGAAAATAATAACATCCGCAGTCTCCATGGCGATTTCTGCCTGCATACGCATCTGGGACAAAATCACATCCTTAGAATCGGGTTCAATACCACCGGTGTCAATCAGGGTAAAACTCCTGTCAAGCCATGTAACATCCGCATAAATACGGTCTCTGGTAATACCGGGGGTATCTTTTACAATTGATATATTCTCTCCTGCCAATGCATTAAACAATGTGGACTTACCTACATTCGGGCGTCCTACCACTGCCACAATCGGCTTGGATTTTCTGTTTGCCATCTTAATAACCATGTCCTTTCAACTATTAATTTTATCGGCTGACTCTATTCCAACACTTCAAGCACAGCCTCCAAAAAATCATATCCACTAGATTTTACAATATAAATCGGAACTTGTAAAGTTTCTTCCAAATTCGCTAAAGTCAAATCATCCAAAAATACTGTTTCACCACTGCGAAGTACATTCTGGGGCAGATAAAGCCTCTCGCCCAGCTCTTTGTCCTTAAGCTGCGCGGCAATATCCTGACCGGTTAAAAGACCGGATACCGTAATCCTTTCTCCAAAGAAATCATTGCGGATTCCATAAACCCGAATGTCCATCTGAGGGAACTGCTCCATCACTTCATTGCACATTCTTTGAATATAAGGTAATGCCAAAAGTCCTGTCACCATGGATATCCTGCGCTTTTGCACAGTCTCATCTGTCTTGCCCCGGTATGCAGCCTTTTCAGGACACACCTCATCCAAGCGCTTCAGTCCGTCTGCAAACTCGTCCAATAATAGTCTAAGCATTCCCACACCGTTTTCCAGCTGTAAATAGCCATCATAACGCTCTTCCTCCGGCAATTCCTCCTCCGCCAGCACATACCACTCATCACTGGCGTGAATAAAGTGACAACCATGTTTTTCAAAGCATTCCTTCTGATATCTGTGAATCAGTTCCAAAACTTCCCGGGCATCCTCTTTCGCAAAAGCTTCCAAAGGATACAGCCCCTCTCTGTACTTAGACAATCCCACAGGCACCACAGACACACTCTCCAGATTGGGAATGTACTTCATAAGCTCCTTAATGCTAAACTCCAACTCTGCGCCATCGTTAACCCCTTTACAAAGAACAATCTGACCATTCATGACAATGTCCGCCTCATTCAGACGTTCAACCTTTTTTAACGCCTCTCCTGCAAAACGATTATTTAACATCTTACAGCGAAGCTCCGGATTCATTGTCTGAAACGAAATATTGATGGGTGACAAATGGTACTTACAAATGCGCTCTATATCATGGTCGGACATATTGGTCAGAGTCACATAATTCCCCTGCAAAAAAGAAAGTCTGGAGTCATCATCTTTAAAATACAGGGTCTCCCTCATCCCTTTTGGCATCTGGTCTATAAAGCAAAAGATGCATTTATTGTGACAACTGCGGTAATTATCCATCAGGCCATTATCAAATTCAATTCCCAAATCCTCATCCGGGTCCTTGTCGATTTCCAGAAGCCACTGCTCTCCATCTGCTTTCTCCACAAGCATCTCAATATAACTATCCTGAATGAGAAACTGATAATCAAAAATATCCTCTATTTCAGTATTATCTATTGCCAGAATTTTGTCTCCGGCTTCCAGTTCCAGTTCCTGCGCAATACTGCCTTCTTGAATTGATTTTATAATATGTTGTTTCTTCATCTTAATCTCCTCACTATCTATAATAATACAAGAAATTTCTTGACGTGTCACTAGCAGAATGATATAAATTATATGGTAGATTTTATTTTTCTACATATATTTATATATTTTTTTACAAAATACCATTTGGAGGAACATCATGCCCAACTTACGAGAACTTGAAAATGCAATGCCTGTAGCTCCTTTAAAGATTGTTACTCTGCCTTCCGCAGAGACAATGGGCCACAGAATTAATGATTATATGGTAAACTTCCGTAAAAGCATCAAGAATGACAAGGTAAAAAATGACCCTGCATTTCACGGATATATCGAAGAAAACTATCTTGCTGATGTCAAAATTCCCCGCTTCGGAAGTGGCGAAGCCAAAGCTGAGTTCGGCGAATCCATACGTGGTAAAGACGTGTTTATTCTGGTAGATGTGTGCAACCACAGCATTACATACAACATGAACGGCTACACCAACCATATGTCTCCCGATGACCACTATCAGGATTTGAAGCGTGTTATCACTGCATGTAACGGTAAAGCTCACCGTATCAATGTTATTATGCCCTTCCTTTATGAAGGCAGACAGCACAAAAGAAGCGGACGCGAATCCCTTGACTGTGCTTATGCATTGAAGGAACTGAGAGACATGGGCGTAACTAATTTCATCACCTTTGATGCCCATGACCCCAGAGTTGCTAACTCCACTCCTTTGAATGGATTCGACAACTTTACTCCGCCCTATCAGTTCATTAAGGCCCTGCTCAGTGCAGAGGATGATTTGATTATTGACAAGGATCATCTTCTGGTTATCAGCCCTGATGAGGGTGCTTTGGACCGTGCAATCTACTTTGCAACCGTTCTCGGCGCAGATACCGGTATGTTCTACAAACGCCGTGACTACTCTACCATTGTAAACGGCAAGAACCCTATTGTAGCACATGAATTTCTTGGTGACAATATCGACGGCAAGGATATCATCATCATTGACGATATGATTTCCTCCGGTGGAAGTATGATTGATACTGCAAAACAGCTGAAAAAGATGAACGCACGCCGTGTATTCATCTGCTGTACCTTTGGTCTGTTCACCGACGGCCTGGATGCTTTCGATGCTGCTTATGAGAGAGGCTACTTTGACAAGGTGGTAACTACCAACCTTACCTATCTCGACCCCAATCTCTACAACAAACCTTACTTTATTGAAGCCGATATGAGCAAATTCATTACCTCCATCATCGACTTCATGAACCATGATATATCTCTTTCCAACGTACTTGCTACCACAGAGAAAATTCATGGTATTTTGGACGCATACAATGACCGAAAGAATAATTAATTACATATTAAAGACTATCACTCGTTAGTGTGACAAGGTCTTTAAAACAAAATAAAAATCCCCGGGTGCATCCGGGGATTTTTCATCTTTCATCATCTTTGTTATTAGTTATTCTCCTCTTCCACCCATGAAGGATCCAAAATAAAGGTTCCATGAGGATTAGAAAATGTAATACCAATGGTTTCACCGCCACGATTCATATACTTTTTCGATTGAAACTCAATCGGCTCAGGACATATTTTCTGTAACTCCTGTCTTAGGGGGTCTGAATTTGCCGTCACAACTGAATTATCATTTATGGTTACAACAACTCCTGTACTTAAAGCATTGTTATAGACTTCATCCACACTAAGGGCAATATGTGTAGAGTTTAACACTTCATCCAATGCCGACTCATCCTTTTGTACCCGGGAACGTTCCACATAATTAATCATAAACGGTGCCAAAACAGCCATTAACACTGCCATAATTGCAATCACGATAATCAGTTCCACCAATGAAAATCCCTTATTATTCCATTTTTTCATAATATTTTCCTTCCTTAAGTAAATGTTTAAAATTTTAATTTATTTCTACATGCTCCGGAAATTTCATAATAGCCTTGAATAAATCTCCATCCAGACGAATATCAAATTCTCCGTTTTGAGCATGAATCAGGTTCTTTGTAATATAAAGCCCCAGTCCCGAACCCTCCGTAGTACGTGATGCATCTCCACGAATAAAACGTTCGGTCAAATCCGTAGCCTTAATATTCATCTGACGCTCCGAAATATTCTTGATGGTTACCTCAACCATCCTGCCCTTGGGATATTCCTCTATATTCAAGTCAATATAAACCCTTGTATTTTCTAATGCATATTTGTATACATTATTAAACAGATTCTCCATCACACGCCACATTCTTCGGCTGTCAGCATAAATATAAGCCGGTACGCTTCCACCATCAAAAAATATCTGCAACCCCTTAGTCTCCAGCCGCTCAGAAAGCTCACCAATCGCCTGATTAATCAACTCAGCAAGGTTCAGCTTCTCCATATCAAACTCAATATTTCCGGATGAGAGCTTGGAAGCCTCAACCAAATCATCTGTCAGCTGCTTCAGACGCTGGGATTTACTATCCAGTACATCTATATAGCTTTTAGCAGGTTCCTCTTGAATTTTTAATCTCTTCAATAAATCCACATAACTTATAATAGATGTAAGCGGTGTCTTAATGTCATGAGAGACATTGGTAATCAAATCCGTTTTCATCTGTTCATCCTTCATACTGGTCTGAACAGCTTTGCTAATACCATCACTAATGTTGTTTACCGCATCTGAAATCTCACGATTACTGCCATGAAGGGATTCCACATCCAGTTCCAAATCCACATGACCATCCCGAATTTGTCGAATAGCATCAACAATATCCATCCACTCTGCGTTTCGCCTAAATAACAACACGCCAACCCAGCCATCCAACACAATCAGACCAATAATCACCAGAATAACGAGACTTCTGCGCTCCCAAAACTGTACACAACATAATAAACCTAACAAATTGACCAGCAAAAAAGAATTGTATGGAAGCAATGTACTTACCGCTATATTATGATGCGTCAGAATATAATTAATTGCCTTTTGAAAACTGAATATCAGCCAGTTGACAAAACTGTCTTTCCATAAATTACCATACTTTATTCGACGCACCAAACTATACATCAAAATACAAATTCCAAGACTGAGTATTCCTCCTCCAATTGCAAAAACACCATATTCATAAGTCTGTGCTTCTGTCACACCAATGATATTTAAGGTATGATTCTCATAAACTTTATCTGCAATCGCAAGAAGATACTTATATCCATATCGGGCACCATAGATTAATGCAAGACATAACAGCGTGTATACTTCTGTCCATATTCGATCAAATCCGTTTATATAATGAACAAATTCTCCTTCCTCATTATACATTACACCGGCTGTCACACACAAGAAAAATGTGATTATAAACCAAAGTATACTCAAAAAACCTATCAATGCAATAATTTTATTAATGTTTGGAACAATATTTTGAAACAACGCATTGGCACTATAAAATGCATCTCCGGGCACGTCATATGAGGTATCCACACCAACCCAGATATGGGTTGCGTCCGGATATGCATAATCATATTCATTCAAATATCCGTGAATATCTGCCTCGGATAATCCGGTATTGCTAGTAAATTCCAGACTGTCCGGATAATAAATAAAATATCTTCTATATTCCAGAAAAAAGTCTGTAATCGCCGTATCGGGAAGTGCTCTCATCTCCTCGTAATTGGTATAAGTATGAGTTACTCCTTCATCCGTCACCAATCGTACCACATATTTTATATTGCTGTTAGTCTGGTACAGATTGTTACAGTTTTGGTACATGGTATAGCTTGCCTGCAGGCCTTCCACAGCTTTTACCACATTATCCTGAAGCTGCATATATTCAATCCAGTTACCTGCATAAGCCGTGATTGACTTCTCCTTATCAACAGTCTCATAGCGACCATTTAACATGGGAAAATACACCGTCACCGTACCATCATCTTCTCTTGATACATCGACAATACCTCCGGGGACTTCACTCAAAATATAAGAGAATGCCATATCCTCCAGCTGCTCCTCTGTGTAGAGATTCATCTCTGCCACTACAGCCTTACGCATTTTTTCAAGTTCATTTGCTCTTGCCGTCTTCTCATCTTCGGTAAGTTCTGCTGTCTCTGTCACACTGGTACCGGAATAACGTTTAATCTCCGGTGCAAAATCTGCGTCATAAAATCCAACAAAAACAAGCTCCCCGTCATCATTTAACGCGAAGTTGTCCGCCGATACCGCCGGTCCAAAGTAATTGACAAAATCTGACATACTCATGGCACGGCTAGTATATTCCACACCATATTTGCCCCATTTTATCAAATCCTCCAGTTCATATACCGCTGTTACCGGACAATTACTGTCATCTCCTTTTCTTTCAGCATACTCTGTCACATCAATAAGCTTGTCTGCATCAAACTCACCATCCGTCTCCAACTGGCCTTTTACAACGACCAGACGGGTGATATCTGCAACAGCTGTCTGAAAGATTTCCCGAAACATATCACTATCCTCAAACACCGGCTCCGACTCCATCGGATCAAGTGCATAGGTTTTCGGTCCATCCATGGTCTGGACTGTCAGATAGGAATTGAATATAATGTTCGCCAGCGCTACCATGATACACATAGCCACAAGATGCTGGATAAGCCCCATGACCAATCTTCTCAGGGTAAATTTTTTCATAGTGATAATCATGCCTTTCCACAGCCTGCGAACTTTGGGCCGCAGGCACAAATTCGCGTGTGAAAAATTTATTTTTCACACTGACTCCTATTGCTTGTCTATTTTATAACCCACGCCCCAAACAACCTTAAGATATCTGGGTTCCTTGGGATTAATCTCTATTTTCTCACGAATATGGCGGATATGTACTGCCACTGTATTATCTGCACCGATAGCATCCTCGTTCCAGATACTTTCATATATCTGATTGATGGAAAATACCTTTCCCTGATTCTTAATCAGAAGAAGCAAAATATTGTATTCAATAGGGGTCATCTTCACCTGCTCATCATCCACAAACACCTGCTTATTCTCGTCATTAACAACCAAACCGCCCACCTGATAAACAGCCTTTCCACCGCCATCCAGACTGCCCAAAGAGGTATAGCGACGCAGGTTGGATTTCACTCTGGCTACCAACTCCAACGGATTGAAGGGCTTGGTAATATAATCATCCGCACCGATATTCAGTCCCAAAATCTTGTCCGTATCCTCCGACTTTGCAGACAACATAATAATCGGAATACTGCTGTACTCTCGAATCTTGAGAGTAGCTCTGATGCCGTCAAGTCTGGGCATCATCACATCCATTATCAAAAGATGAATGTCTTCTTTTTTAAGCACCTCAATTGCCTGTTCTCCATCATAAGCCTTAAAAATGTGGTAGCCATCCTGACTCAAATAAATCTCTATGGCCTCCACAATCTCTTTATCGTCATCACAAACCAAAATATTTGCCATTGTTAAATCCTCCCAATAATTTCCCCTTATATTGCTTGACCATGATTCCGCTTTACTCCATCATGATTACATACACGACTATTATTGTACCATGCAATTCCTAAGAAAGAATTAAGCTTTCTTGGAAAATTTATTAAGAATATATAAAAACGCCGCCAGATTTCCTCTTTTACCATTGCTTGCACGATGAGAAAATAAATACTCCGGATTATGACAGGTGCATACATCTGTAACAGAAATCTGACTTTCAGGAATACCTGCCTGCTCCAAAATCAAACGATTGGCAAGCCATAAATCCAGCTGATACTTACCCTCGCCCTTGCCGTGACTTACAACCTGCGTACCCGCAAACAGCGCCTGAAACTCCTCTGCCACATCTTCGCTTACCTCATAACAGTCTCTGCAAATAGAAGGACCCACTGCCGCAATCAAGTCCTCCGGTCTGCTTCCAAAGGTCTGTTCCATGGCCTGCACCATACAGGCACCCATCTTATTTACTGTTCCCCGCCAACCGGAATGCGCCAGGCCAATAGCCTGCTTCACCGGGTCTACCAAATACAAGGGTACACAATCCGCATAAAAGGTTGCCAGTACCACGCCGGGCTCATCAGTAATCAGTCCGTCAACATCCTGATAGTCCTGAGGATACACAACTCCCTTGCCCTTGTCTGCCGCTGTCACATGACGTATATTGGTGGTATGCGTCTGAACCGAAGCAACCACATCCTCAATACCCACACCCAAAACCTCACAAATGCGCCGATAATTCTCCACCACATTTGCCGGGTCATCCCCTCTGCTAAAACTCAAGTTCATGGTAGCAAGGTCCCCTGTGCTCACTCCTCCGGTTCTTGTTGTAAACAAATGACCCACCAGTCCTGTTTCCGCAATCTTTGGAAAGGTCAGATACTCTAAATCACCTGACTTATTCTGTTGTATAATCCCTGCGTCCTCAGCGCCGCTTCTAACAATATGATACATAAAATAGCATTCCTCATTTTTGATAGATTATCTTTGAAAATAAAATGCATTCTCAATATGTTCAATGGTATTATCACCATCAATTCCAATGACATCGAAGCGATAAAAAACACTCTTCGGTGCCTGATATCCCGCTGTATAATACAGTGCTACTTTGGAGATTCGCCTTTGTTTGCGCACATTCACCGCAGACAACGGACTTCCGTAACTCCCCTTTTTACGATACTTTATCTCACAAAATACAATAGTGTCTCCATCCCGGGCAATCAAATCAATCTCACCATAAGGATTGCGGTAATTGCGCTCCAAAATAATATATCCCTTCTGTTCCAGATAATTAGCCGCCACAAGCTCGTAATCAGCTCCAATCTGCCTTTTATTGAAAGCCTTATCCTGCACCTGCACTCCCCCTTCTTCGATGCACACTACCGCTTTATCTTACTCCTCAGCTTATCCATGGAATCTACAAAAATCAAAATCTCCGCCACCACCTCATAAAGCTCCGGAGGAATCATTTCACCAATTTCCAATCGGGACAGCGTATCTGCCAGCTTATCATCCCTATGAACAGGAACATCGCTCTCCTGGGCCTTCTCAATAATACGCTCTGCCAGCACACCGCGCCCACTGGCAATGACTCTGGGAGCCTCATCTGAAGGGTCATATTCCAGAGCAATCGCCTGTTTTATTTTATTTTTCTTATTTTCATCAGCCATGATCTGCCTCCCTTCCTCGTCCCTTCAAGCAAACTCTGATTCTATGCTCTGACATCAAAAGCATACTGGGCAATCGGTTGCACCTGTTCTTTGGCAAGCAGTCCGTTTAAGCCGCTTTCCTTTTCCTCTTCTCCCCTCACCTGCATGGCAAAATCACAATTGTAACCCTGCTTCTGCAGTCTCTGTGTCAAAATGTCCATATGCTGTTCCAGAAAATCCAGCATCTCATCATCCTGTACATAAAACCGAGTATTTACATGCTCTGCCTGCATAGCTACATACACATCCACCGGCCCCAAATGCTCCATGTCCAGATGAAGAAGGGCACTAATCTGCCCATCCTTTGCTGCCAGATTCCGCTTATTGGTATAGACATACAAATCTCCGTGAGTGTCACCGCCTTGTAATCTTAAGGGAAGCTGCACATAAGTATACGCCTGATTCAGCTGCTGCATAAAATCCACATTCTGCGACATATTGCTCACTGCCTTAAATGCCGTAGACTGATTCTGCCCATGCTGCTCTAAAATATGACCTAAATCCTTAAGCTGCCTGTTCAAGCGACTGTAAAGCGCCTCCACCTTACCGGAATCTGCGACTTCCTCCGGTGTAATAGTCCACAACTTAGCTAAACTGTCTGTCAAAATCTTCTGCGCATCCTTATGCATCACAAGCTTCTCAAGAATAGCTTTGTTCCCATCCTGTAAGCTTCGTGCCAACAGCTCCTGCAACGCCTTTGCCTGCTCCTCGGCACTTCCTGTTTGCAAAGTCTGATTCAACTGCTGTAAAAGCTCCTCATTGGCATCATCAACATTTTTGACCGCATTGTTCAAAGCCTCCTGCAACAATTCTATAGGAGATTTGACCTCCCCTTGTGTCTGTCCGTTCAAGGCTGTCATCGACTCCCCTTGGGACAGGTCCTGTTGCACCACTGTCTCATCCGCAAAAACCTGAATGATACCTGCTGCGGCACCATTTCCTCCGGTGCCCGGGAGTACACCACCGTTCTGCTGTAGGTTTCCACTTTGGGCCTCTTCGACATTGCCGGAAACAATTCCCTCAACCAACTGCAAAACCTCTTGAAACATTTTGGCTGCACCTTCCACATTGCCATCGCTCACCATATTCCCGAAAGTTTCTCCCAGACAACTCTGAATCGTGTGCATCCCATCCACTAATTGGTGCGTCAGATTCTTATAGGAACTGACCTGTGTAAGATTCTCTTCGTTTACAGACAGTCCCAGACGATGCAAATCCACCACATCTGAAATATTGGAACCGGAGAAGGTATTCACCTCCCGAAACATCTGCTGTAAGGAATTTTTATCGATAGGCAATCCCGCCTCCATCATAAGTCCTGTCATCGCCACCGTATCCTGCGTAACCGGCAAGGATGCCATCTCCAATGCCTTCAGTGCATTGGCCTGCGTGGCCGTATTGGCAAACAAGGGACTTAACTGCAGTGTCTGACCATTATTACGCACCTCAAAGGTCATAATCCTGCCCACTTCCAGATTAATATTGGCATCCACCTTGGCCTCTAAGATAAAATCATCCGCTACCCTTATCTGCACCTGATTGCCATCCCTTGCAATCACCTCGCCCTGCAGTGTCTGACCTGGTGCAAGCGCCTGAATCTGACGACCTACGGACGCACTTTGAGCATTCACAGACTGAGCATTTGCCGTCTGTGTGCTTGTATTTTTCAGTTGTCCGTTAGCAAAAACATCCGTAAGCTTCATTATAGATACCTTTCTAAATGGTATACGCCTCCTACTCGGAAGCCTCCTCATCCTGCATAAAATTCTTAATAAAACTTCTTCTGTGAATAGGCGTTGGACCATATTTTTTCAGCGCTACAATGTGACCGGCACTTCCATAGCCCTTATTCCCCGCAAAATCATACTCAGGGAACACCTTATCATATTCCACCATTAAGCGGTCTCTGGTCACCTTTGCAATAATACTGGCCGCACCGATGGAAATACTCTTGGCATCTCCCTTGATAATGGATACCTGCGGAATATCCACACCGGGAATTTTCACCGCATCATTCAACAAAATCGTAGGGCAGCCCTCGTGCTCTTTTATGAAATTTTTAATGTTATCTATATTTGCGCCACGCCAGCCATAAATACATTGGTCTTCGTCGCCAACGACAAAAATATTGCCATATTTACCCGATAATAATTTGACTAATCTATATTGAATAGTATTAGTGTCTTGAAACTCATCGACAAGGATATATCTAAACATACTTTGATAATAATCAAGCACCGACGGACTACTCTCGAATAAGATAAGTGTCTTCATAAGTAAGTCGTCAAAGTCAACCGCGTTGTTGTTTTTTAACTCCTCTTC
>CAYOGM010000092.1:0-11319 GCA_964403595.1 uncultured Acetatifactor sp.
GTTGGAATTCTCTGCACGGAAGGTAGGTCCGAAGGTATATACATTCTTAAATGCAAACGCATAGGTCTCTACATTCAGCTGGCCGCTTACGGTAAGGTTGGTAGGTTTTCCGAAGAAATCCTGTGAAAAGTCAATGCTTCCATCCTCATTTTTAGGCAGATTATTCAAGTCCATAGTAGTTACCTGGAACATCTCACCTGCACCCTCACAGTCACTTCCTGTGATGATGGGAGTATGCACATATACAAATCCTCTCTCCATGAAGAAGGTATGGATTGCATATGCAATCAGAGAACGCACACGGAACACTGCCTGAAAGGTATTGGTTCTGGGACGCAGATGGGAAATGGTACGAAGGTACTCAAAGGTATGTCTCTTCTTCTGCAAAGGATAATCTGCGTTGGAAGGGCCCTCCACCAAAACCTCTGCCGCCTGCATCTCAAAGGGCTGCTTGGCCTGCGGTGTCTCAACGATAGTACCGCGCACAATCACGGCTGCACCTACATTCATCTTACACAGGGTCTCAAAATTCTCCAGACTGTCTCCATAAACAATCTGCAAAGGCTCAAAAAAGGTTCCGTCATTGATTATGAGAAAACCAAAATTTTTGGAATCACGGTTATTTCTAACCCATCCCCCAACGGTTACCTCCTTGCCAATGTATTCTTCTTTGTTGCGATATAAGTCTTTAATATCTGTCAGATTCACGATATCCCTCTTTCTGCGTACAAACGCCTGTATTTATCTCTATGATTATTCACTTATTGTATTTACAGCATTATCTACAAGGAAATTCAATACATCCTCATACATATAGCTCTCTCTGTAATTCTCCTTGGTAACTCCGTTAGCAAAAAGTGTCTCCACATCAATACCGGCTGACTCTGCATATTCCGCAAGACGTGCATCCAGTGCCTCATCGGTAAGCACCAGACCCTCTTTCTCAGCAATCACTTTTGCCACCATACTCTCCTTCGTATAGGTAAGCGCATAATCACCTACAATGGTATCATAATCCTGACCGCCGCCATACATACTCACGAAGGTCTCGCCATCCAAACCATACATAGCTGCCATTTGATCCAGATAATTAATGTAGACCTGTTTATTACTCTCTAAAAGTGCCTCCGGAATCTCGATAAACTCGGAATTCTCCACAACCTGCTTAATCACTGCATCGCCTGCATTCATAAGAAATTCCGACTCTGCTTCCTGAACCATGGAATCCTTCACATACTGCTTGAGTTCTTCCACATTGTTCACATTGCTCAAGCCAAGCTCAGCCACCTTCTCATCCTTCATCTCAGGAATAAAATTCACGGTAACAGTAAATACAACCTCCTGACCTGCCAATTCTGTACTGCCATAATTCTCGGGGAATTTCAGATTCAAATCAACAGTCTCACCGGGCATCACACCAATCAGCCCCTCTTCAAAACCATCAATAAACTGTCCGGAACCAATCAAAAGCGTTGCCCCCTGAGCAGTACCACCATCGAATGCAACTCCGTCTTTCTTGCCTTCATAGTCAATATTAGTCATATCACCAAGCTCTACGGGACGGTCTGTAACACCCTCTGTCTCACTAATATAACCAAAATAATAAGACTTGGTCTGAATATCATACTCAGACTCCTCATACTCTACCTTACCGGGAACAGAAATCTCAATTCCTTTATACTCACCTACCGTCACATAATCCTCTGCATTGATATCCGCAACCGTCATATTTCCGGACACAGAAGTCTCGTTTCCTGATACAGAAGCTTCGCTCTGGGCTGTAGACTCTGCACTCTCCTTACCGGCATCCGCTCCACATCCACACATCATAGCCACACAAGCAGTTGCAGCCAACATCATCACTAATCTTTTTTTCATAATATTTTCCTTCCTCAATTCTAGGTTTTACCCCCACTAATATACAGTTATACCACAAATCTTTTCTGTTTAAAAGCCTTTTTCCTCATAAAAGAGGTGACAACAATCTACAAACCTGTTCCTTCAGACGCAGAGAAATCTTTCTGGCCGCATAATTATCCCTTGTAATCCGGGTACAATACTTCAAATCTTCACGGAATATTTTCTCCATCTCATAAGCCTTCTCATGATTATAGACGACAACATTCACCTCAAAGTTCAACGCAAAGCTGCGAATATCCATATTTGCCGTTCCATAGCAGAAAGCATTACAATCCACAATCATTCCCTTGGTGTGCAGAAAGCCGTTATTATAAATATAGCACTTCGCCCCTGCCATAACCAATTCTCCGATATAAGAATATGTGGCCCAATAGACAAAGGGATGATCCGGCTTACAGGGTATCATAATATTTACATCTATTCCTGAGCGCACTGCAATCTTAAGAGCCGCAAAAATCGCCTCATCCGGTATAAAATACGGAGTCTGGATATAAATACTTTTCTGCGCCTTGGTAATCAGTCGCAGATAGTTGTCCCGGATGTGCTCTACCTGATGGTCCGGCCCACTACTGACAACCTGAAGTTCACAATTATCCCGCACACCTGACTGAATATTCTCAAAAAGCATCCTGTTCTGTAAAAGATTCTCCCGCGCCGCATAATTCCAGTCCAACACAAAACGAAACTGTAGTCCCAATATACCGGACCCCTGAATCCTCAAATGAGTATCTCTCCAGTAACCAAACTTTTCATCCAGCCCCAAATATTCCTTACCTACATTAAATCCCCCCACATAAGCTACACGATTGTCAATCACCACAATCTTACGGTGATTGCGATAGTTGATACGAAGCTGAAGCCTCTTTAAAATTGCAGGGAAAAATTCCGCCGTCTGTATCCCCTTTTCGTTCAGCTTGCGCCAATAACTTGCAGGTACATAGCGACATCCCATGGCATCAAACAAAATGCGTACCTCAACCCCCTCTGCCGCCTTGGCTGCAAGAGCCTCCACAATCCGGTGCATCAGCACATCATTACGAATAATATAATACTGCATATGGATAAAGTGCTCTGCCTTGCCGATGTCCTCTATCAAAGCATCGAATTTCTCATTGCCATCCTTCAAAATATCAATATCATTATCCCCTGAGACCACTGCACCGGCAGTTTCCAGATTGTACATAATCAAATCCGCATACCCGCCAATCTCCGTATCCTCTTTGTCAAAAGCCCTGGTCTTCAATTGATACTCCTGCTGCCGTATGGCTTCGCTGAGATGATCCTCCACCTCCTTGAGACGAAACATCTTCTGCTTATGAAGATTCTGTCCCAGAAACAGGTAAAAAATAAAACCGACAATCGGTATAAAAAACAATAACAAAAGCCATGCCCAGACACTTTTAGGATCCCTGCGCTCAAAAAACACTATGACTACCGCAAACAACATATTCCAAATCCAGAGATATTCCACCACAAAAGCCACAATATCAGCTGTAGTCTGCCACAAAGCATCCATCCGCTCTGCCCCTTTCTTTCACGGTATATAGCATCGGCTATTCTTTCAAAGATTATATCATAACTACATATTTTTTTAAATGTTTTGTTGCGGAGTTTACAGATTATGTGTTATAGTTATCAATAGACATCAATTTAGGAGGTTCCCAAGATGAGTACAGGAACAATTATATTTCTGGTGGTACTGGCTGTAGTTGCCATTGCCCTGGTTGTATTATACTTCCTCGGCAAGAAAGCTCAGCAAAAGCAGGCTGAGCAACAGGAGCTGATGGAAGCCAACAAACAGACCGTATCCATGCTGATTATTGACAAGAAGATTATGAAACTCAAAGACGCCGGACTGCCACAAATGGTTCTGGAACAGGCCCCCAAGCTTATGCGCAACACCAAGGTGCCTGTGGTAAAAGCCAAGGTTGGTCCCCAGATTCTTACCCTTATCAGCGAGGAGAAAATCTTCGATTCCATCCCCGTCAAGAAAGAGGTAAAAGCAACTGTAAGCGGCATCTACATTCTGGATGTGAAGGGGCTGCATGGTAAGATTGAGAAGGCTCCCGAACCCCAGAAAAAAGGATTTTTCAAAAAGCTTTCCTCCACCATTCAGGAAAAGGGCGGAGCGAAGCCTGTTAAGTAAATCAAATACGACTTTTGCACTACATGCAAATCAAAAGAAAATCACCTGTAGCTTTCGGCTGTAGGTGATTTTTCAAATATACAATATAATTCAATGCTTCAACTTCCAATAAAAAATTTTCTACAAACGCTTTTTATAGAGAGTTTTTATAGGGAGTTTTCTATAGAGAGCTTATAATGAGCCATATCCTCCCCATCATTTTGGAGAACATACTCTATCGTTACCCTTGGCCAACCTCCCTCAGAAATCTGTTCCACATCAACAGATGCAGTGACAATATCCAGCAAAAGCACACCATAGGGTGTCGGATACTCTGTGCGGCAGCTCTGACCGGGAGCGAAAAACATGGTACTGCCACCGGGACCCTGACGGTGAATTTCAAGGGTCTGTTTTTTTAGCTTGATGCGTGTACGTAAAGTCGCCGGAAAGCCTTCCAACTGTTCCACGTAGAACAAATAGTGACTGTCTCCCTTATGGAAATATTCTGCCTCCACTTCCTGCACGGTAGTGACTGCCTCATCTTCATTGGATCCCACAGGATATTGAATGCCTGTAATAGTAATCTGTATCTTTTGTCCTGATGCCATATCAGTACTCCTCGATATTAATTGTTTTGGCCGAGAGGATGCCATATTTTATAATAGAGTTGGCAAAACGTTTAAATTTCTCCGCACCGTCGCTTACATAGAACTGATACTGATTGGTTCCCAGACGGGGAGCTTCCTGATTGAGAAGGCCTCTCTCCTCCAGCATCTGCTTCAATTCAATGGCTGTCTCATAGGCCGGATTAACCAAAGAAACCTTATCTCCCATAATTTTGCCCAAGGTGGAGCGAATCAGGGGATAGTGGGTACAACCCAGAATCAATGTATCAATGTCAATGTCTATGAGTTCTGTCAGATAACGCTTGGCAATCTCGTCTGTCACAGGGTCCTGCCACAATCCTTCCTCAGCCAACGGCACAAACAAGGGACATGCTTTACCATAAATGGTCACATCCTTATTTAATTCTTTTATGTACTGTGTATAAATCTGACTGCCAATGGTAGCCTCCGTGGCAATCACGCCTATGCGTCCATTCTCTGTCACCTCGGCAGCAGTCTTGGCACCGGGCTTTACCACACCGATAATAGGAACATCAATCTCCTGTTCCAGAGTATCCAGCGCATAGGCACTTGCCGTATTGCATGCCACAACAATTGTTTTCACCTGAAAGGTCTGTAGGAAACGAACAATCTGTCTGGAATAACGAGTCACCGTCTCCTGAGACTTACTGCCATAAGGAACACGTGCCGTATCACCAAAATATATTATTTTCTCATTGGGAAGCTGACGCATAATCTCCCTGGCTACCGTAAGCCCCCCCACGCCGGAATCAAACACTCCTATGGGTGCGTCTGCCTGCAAATTACTGCTGATTTCCTGATTCATGAAACTCACTCCATTCTGTAAGCAGCCTGCTTTTGAATCGAATCTGACTACAATCCGCATCCAAAATGGACCAATAAAGCCTGCTGCCGTCAAGTTCCGTTTCCACCCCATTCTCTTCGGAAGCTGCAACCGCAGGCTCCCCTACAATCTGATAAGTTCCCTCCACCAGAGTAAACTGAGGATACAAAGCTCCCCACCAACCCAAGGCAGCACAGATTGCCAAAATACCGGATATAGTTTTCTTCATATATGTCATCCTCCAATTTATTCCAACTTCTGTAATGAAAGGATGACACAACCGGAACTGATTTATACAAAGATTATTAAAGTTTTCTCTATTTAAAGCTTTTCTTTATTCAAAGCTTTTCTCGTTCCAGACGAATCCGTCTGATAATTGCCTTCTTCTGATTATCAATATGAGTCTTAGCCGCTTCACAAGCTGTTTCCTTGTCCTTACTTACCAGACTCTCATAAATAATTCTATGCTCTTCCACCAGTCTTTCATGCTGACTGAAATCTTTAATATATTCATAACGATAACGATACATCTGCTCAGACAAGTTGTTTACAAGCTGAATCAGACGACTGTTGCCGGTTGCCTGCAAAATAATATCATGCAACTCCACATCCGCCTTCGCGATTTTTTTTACATCCTTGGTCTTCACCATCTGCTCAAATTGTTCACAAGCCGCCTTAAGGTCATCCAGTGCCTCCTCGGAGATACGCTCACAGGCCAGCTCCACGCACAAGACATCCATGGCCCGTCTGACCTCCAGCACATCATTCATGCTCTTTTCCGTAATCTGTGCCACCTCTGCGCCACGTCTGGGAATCATGGTCACAAGACCCTCCAGCTCCAGCTTGCGAATAGCCTCTCTGATAGGCGTACGGCTCACTCCCAGCTTATTGGCAAGATGAATCTCCATAAGACGCTCGCCGGGCTTTAACTCCCCTGTAAGAATGGCCTGTCTCAAGGTATTGAACACCACATCTCTAAGGGGCAAAAATTCATCCATTTTTACCTGAAAATCATCCTGCATCCTGCTCCTCCTACCCTTTCACAAATCCGGTCAGAAAAATCTGTTTTGTCACGTTATCTGCCACCATCTGCTCATATGCTCTCTGAGCCGCTTCCTCTTCTGTAAAAATACCGAACACTGTAGGACCACTACCGCTCATCATGCTGCCGGCGGCTCCAAGCTCCAGCATTCTCTCCTTAAGAGTCTCAATAATGGGATGGGCCGGAATGGTCACATCCTGAAGCACATTGCCCATGCGCTCTACCACACCATTAAGTTTTCCTTCCTCTATGGCACACACCATTCCATCAATATCTGGATGCTCGTAGGACTCCAGTGCATCCAAATGCTCATACACATATTTTGTGGAAACATTGATATCCGGCTTTGCCACCAGCAAATGACAATCCGGAGCCGGTGTCAATGCCGTAAGCTTCTCGCCGATTCCCTCTGCCAGCGCAGTCCCTCCCATAACACAATAAGGAACATCCGCACCAATTCGCACGCCGATTGCCTTCAACTCCTCCTCATCACAGCCCAATTCAAACAGCTCATTAATACCCTTCAAGGTCGCTGCTGCGTCCGTGCTGCCGCCTGCCATTCCGGCAGCTATGGGAATATGCTTCTCCAAATGAATGCGCACCCCTTCTGCAACACCATATTTATCAAATAAAAGCTTCGCTGCTTTATAAATCAGATTGTCCTCATTTGTAGGCAATTCACCGGAATCTGTGGTAATCACAATTCCCTCCGGTGCCTTCTCAAAAGTAAGCACATCATAAACACCCACTGTCTGCATTACCATCTTTACTTCATGGTAGCCGTTCGGCAATACTCCCAACACATCAAGACCTAAATTAATCTTGGCATAGGCTTTCTTTTCGATTTTTACGCTCATGAAGCACCCCTTTTTCCTTTTGTTCCAATTTGTTTATAAACTCTATAGCAAAAGACTTTTGCCCCTGTAATGTATTTTGTTTGTATTTTGTATACATGGATTGTATTAATTATAGTACATAGGGGCAAGATTCGTCAAGGTGCGTAGAATATGGATATAGTAATTTATAGCTTTTATTCACAAAGATTTTTCCGAATTTCTCACATTTTTACTTTTTGCCCTAAAGTTTCTGCTTCCTTCTGTCGATATGTCTAATATAGTCACGGATGACAGCCTAATTGCGTCCATATGCAGGCAGGCACCACAAGACGTAAGAAACGTCAGAAAGAAGGTAAATATGAGTGTAAACGGAATTACATCATCTCAGGCATCAGCAGCGTACGCCTACTCTTCCTCTGTGAAGGAGTCCACTACTGCTGAACAGACCTCTACCACTACAGCAGAAGAGGTTGGCGCGGTTTATGAGCCCTCCAATGCGGTTGAGACCGATTCTACTAAGCAAATTTATACCCCTAATACAGAATTGATTAACAAGTTAAAGGCGGATGCAGAGGCAAGAACTGCACAGCTTAGAAGCCTTGTTGAACAGTTGATGACCAAGCAGTCTACTGTCTACAGTAAAGCAACAGACATCTGGTCCTTTATTAAGAGCGGTGAATATGAGGTTGACCCTGCTACTAAAGCACAGGCTCAAGCCGATATCGCTGAGGACGGATACTGGGGCGTTAACCAGACCTCTGACCGCATTATCCAGTTCGCTACTGCATTGACCGGCGGCGACCCTGACAAGATTGAGGAGATGCGCGAGGCATTTAAAAAGGGCTATGCACAGGCTGAAGCAACCTGGGGCGGAGAACTCCCTGAAATTTCCAAGCAGACCTATGAGGCTGTTATGAAAAAATTCGATGATTTGGCTGCTGAGGCAGGACTTACTGTTACCCAGTAACCATATTTTCATCAATAGCACAAGATACACACAACGAGATAAGCCGGGGCAATGGCACAACCACTGCTCCGGCCTTTTTATCGAAATAGTCTCCTGTGTTACATTTTACTTTACAATTAAGAGTTTCTGCCCAATCTGTAATTCATCATTGGATAAATGATTCAATTCGCGCAATCTGTCCACCGGCATATAATATCTCTTGCCGATGTTCCACAGATTATCCCCTTCCTTGACCACATAAATAGCCATACCGGGAAGACTACTCATCACTGCACTGTCCGGCTCAGATATCTGAATTTCACCAATCATATCCATAGCCATATTGGCAAAAACCACCGTAGAAAAACAAAGCACTGCCTTTACATCCATCTCTTCTCCGTCCAACATAGTAACCTGCAGTTGTTCTACCTGACCTCTCACCCGACCCATATCTTCAGGCGATATTGCCGGCACCTCCAAGGTATACTGATATGGAATCTGTGCATTGACACATGCATAAGGATTCTCGTCATCTCCAGTGATATACATCACCTTCACCTGAATCCCCCCTTTTACCAATACACCATTTTCCACAATGCTCTGCTGGATTTGACAAACCTTTGCCTCACTGTGCAAAATCTGCAAAATAGCTGCACTGCCGCCGGGTACACGAATATGCTCCGTCACCTTCGTTTTGCCTGTGACACATGCCAACACACGATTCAGATTACAACGATGACACTGTGTCTGTACCTCCTTGGTAACACCATAGATATCTGATAAAACCTCCATGGTTTCTTCCTGGTAAATCCGAATACCGATATCCAGTGCAAGCTCCACCCCGATACATCTCTCTTCACCATCCAAATCCGGACGGACCGTAATTTCCTGCTGCCCCATCATACAATGAATATCCGGCAGCATCCCCTCTCTGCATCCATGACATTCCAACATTCCTGAAAAGGGAATCAGGGTTTCGAAGCTTCTAATGGGTCTCTCTTCCCCCTCCCCTTCGTAAAGCACAAACATTTGCACCTCACCCTGAATCCCCAGTTTCTCCTCCATAACCCTGAATTCCACATCTCCCAAGTGGATATTTTGCCACAAAACTCTAAAGATATTGGGATAGTTGGGAGGAAGGCTCACCTCATCACGAATGCGGAAAATATCATTTTTGCAAATGGCAATCTGTGCCAGCTGCAAAGGCATTTTCCGGTATTCTAAAGCATCCCCCTTCTCCTCGGTATGGATTCCAATGGGCACCTCTTCATCATAAAGTTCCTCCGCAGAAGCAGTTAATGTAATCAGAGAACGGATACTCAGTTTGCGGGAATTGATACAGCTTACACTGAAATCCTCCACCTCTCCCTCTACATTTACATTGTCCGAAGATGTAACACCTTTTACAATCATCTTTTCCTCAAAAGGCATCTCTCCTTCAAAAAGCACCAGACTACTTCCGGCTTCCTGTGTATGATAGAGAATTTCAAAATGCAGACACCCCTTCACATTCACTATATCTGCTCCGGGTTTAATTTCCTCGATTACAGCCCTCGCCTTTTCCAGATTAATACTGTTTACATCGGGCTTGTTCTCCGGAATATTTCTGTCATCCTCCAGCGCAAGCTGTGTCACAGCTTCTGAACGGATACGGTGCATATGTATATTTTTCTTTAACAGGTTCACCAAAAATACCTCCACATAGATACTGATATAAATATCTATATGCAGGTATTTTTTATTAATGACTATTTAACTCACAGAACGCGATTTCTATTATTTTATTCCACAGCTCCAATCAGGTCTGTGAAATTTTCTACATTATAACGTTTCATGTAATCCTCAATCCCCTTTACCACCTCAATAGTCGTATAGGGATTAACAAAATTCATTGCACCGATACTCACCGCGCTGGCACCTGCCAGAATAAATTCAATGGCATCCTCTGCATTGGCAATACCGCCCATGCCAATAATGGGGATATTTACCGCATGAGCTGCCTGATAAACCATGCGCACTGCCACCGGTTTGATAGCAGGACCACTCATGCCACCTGTCTTATTGGCAATGGCAAATTTACGACGATGAATATCAATCTTCATACCGGTGATGGTATTGATGAGGGACAATGCATCCGCGCCTGCCGCCTCTGCCGCCTTTGCCATCTCTGTAATATCTGTTACATTGGGACTCAGCTTCATGATAATGGGCTGCTTGGCATGCTTTTTAATTTCCTCTGTAATATTATAAAGAGCATCTGCCTTCTGTCCGAATGCAATCGCACCTTCCTTCACGTTGGGGCAGGATACGTTAATCTCCAACATGGAAACTGCCGGCTCATCACCCAGCTTTTCCACAACCTCTACATAGTCTTCCACACTTTTTCCACAAACATTTACAATAATCTTGGTATCATACTGCTTGAGGAAAGGAATGTCTCTGTCCATAAACACATCTATTCCGGGGTTCTGCAAACCGATGGCATTGAGCATACCGCCATACACCTCTGCCACACGGGGAGTCGGATTGCCGGGCCAGGGAACATTTGCCACACCCTTTGTCACCACAGCACCCAACTGGTTCAAATCTACAAACTCACCGTATTCCATACCGGAGCCAAAGGTTCCTGACGCCGTCATAACGGGATTTTTAAAAGTAACTCCTGCAATTGTTGTCTGTGTATTCATCAGATGTCCACCTCCTTCGCCTCAAAAACAGGTCCGTCCGTACAGATGCGGGCATTGTTTACATGAGAATGATGGTCCTTTTCCTTGGTTTTGACCACGCAGCCTAAGCATGCACCTACACCACAGGCCATATGCTCCTCCAAGGAAATATATGCCGGAATATCTGCCCCTTCTGCATAGCTCTTGATGGCACGAAGCATGGGCATGGGACCACAAGCCATAATCACATCCGCTGTCAGATTGTTTGCTTCAATGGCATTCATAACATTACCCTTGGTGCCCACACTGCCATC
>CAYOGM010000093.1:0-5801 GCA_964403595.1 uncultured Acetatifactor sp.
AGAGGGTTATGGGACAGGATGAGGGTGTGACCAAGGTGACAGAGGCCATTATCCGTTCCAAGGCAGGTATCAAGGACCCTGAGAAACCGATTGGTTCCTTCCTGTTTTTGGGACCTACCGGTGTGGGTAAAACAGAGCTTGCTAAGTCCTTGGCGGCATCTTTATTTGATGATGAGAATAACATGGTGCGTATTGATATGAGTGAGTATATGGAGAAATACTCTGTTTCCAGACTCATTGGAGCGCCTCCCGGATATGTGGGTTATGAAGAGGGCGGACAGCTCACAGAGGCCGTGCGCAGAAAGCCATATAGTGTGGTGCTGTTTGATGAAATTGAGAAAGCTCATCCCGATGTATTTAATGTATTATTGCAGGTGTTGGATGACGGACGTATCACGGATTCTCAGGGACGTACGGTGGATTTCAAAAATACCATTCTGATTATGACATCCAATATCGGTGCCCATTATCTGCTGGAGGGTATTGATGAGGATGGCAATATCCGGGCGGATGCTGAGGATGCAGTTATGATGGAGCTTCGTGGGCATTTCAGACCGGAGTTTCTGAATCGTCTGGATGAGGTGATTTTATTTAAACCACTGACCAAGGACAATATCGGTGGCATTATCAAGCTGATTGTGGCTGATTTGAACAAGAGATTGTCCGACAGAGATTTGACCCTTGAGCTGACAACGGAGGCAGAGCGATTTGTTGTGGAGCAGGCTTATGACCCTGTGTATGGTGCACGTCCTTTAAAGCGATATGTGCAAAAGTATGTGGAGACGCTGGCGGCAAAGCTGATTTTAGCAGATAAGGTGCAGAGCGGTGACACCATTTTGTTGGATGTGGAGAATGAGGAATTGAAGGCAAGTGTGGCGAGGTAATAGAGACTTGTCTTATTGCATGGATGGTCTATGAACTGCATATATTTTCAGGAATGAGAAGTGCGGCGGTGTGGTTATGAAGAGAGCAGCGATAATCCTTTTGGTACTGGATATACTGATGGGGTTGTCGCTGTTTTGGCTTTGGCGGATACCAGAGCCGGTAGAAAAGGACAAAGACGAGACAGTCAAGACGGAGAGAGAGGTTGCTGTTGAGAAAAGTGTGGCAGTAGATGCCCCGGCGGAAGGAACGGTGGAAGTTGAAGACGATTTGAAAAAGATTGCGCTTACCTTTGATGATGGCCCTCATCCTTATTATACGGAGCAACTTTTGGACGGTTTGAAGGAGCGTGGTGTTGTGGCGACTTTTTTTGTGACAGGAGAGCATGCTGCCTTGCATCCGGATATTATCAAGCGTATGAATGAAGAAGGACATTTAATTGGGAATCATACTTACAGCCATATACAGTTGACGGCAGGCAATAAGGAGGAGTTTCAGGAAGAACTGGTTGCCACCAGTGAGGTGATTGAAGAGTTGATTGATGATGAGGTGGTGTACGTGCGTCCGCCCTATGGCTGTTGGGATAAAGGTCTTGAGACGGAGCTTAATATGATACCGGTGCTCTGGACCATTGACCCCTTGGACTGGTGTTCCGACGATGCAGATGAAATTGCAGGGAGGGTTTTGGCGGAGGCGGATGAGAATGAAATTATTTTGATGCATGATTATTATGAGAGCAGTGTGACGGCAGCACTTATGGTGGTGGATGAATTGATTGAGGAGGGGTATACATTTGTGACGGTGGAAGAGATATTGTTTGACTAAAGAAGGGGTTGTGTCTATAATGGAAATATAAGTTTTTTCTTTGAAAGTAGGTATTTTAAAACATTAGGATGGAAATAGTATACTAGGAGTAAGTAATATGGGTGAATATACACTAAAGCAGGCGGAACGGGAAGATTTGGAGAAGTTATATAAAATTGCGTTGGAGCAAAATAATTGCATTAATTCCAATATTGTTTATATGACCATGAAAATAACGGATGAGAATTATAATGAGATTATGGAATATTTTTCTGAACGGGGTATTACGATGTTGCAAGATGATGTTGAGCCTGATACAACAGCATATGCATGTGAAGGAGAAAAAATCAGACCATTTGATCCTTCCAAAATTGATATTACGATGAAACCGCTCACATTAGACTCTCTGTTAAAACGTATACAGAAGGGAGAAATTGAGTTTGATTCTTCGTTCCAAAGAAAAGCCGGATTGTGGGATAAGAAGCAAAAGAGTCAGCTTATTGAGTCTATTTTTTTAAGAATACCGTTACCAGCATTCTATTTTGATGCTTCGGATGAGGATAAGTGGCTTGTAATTGATGGCTTGCAACGTGTGACTACACTGAAACAATTTGTGGTAGATAAGACTTTGAAACTGCAGGAAATGGAGTTTTTCCCTGAATTGAACGGGTGTGCATATGAGCATCTTCCAAGGGCGTTTCAGAGAAGAATTGACGAGACGGTAATTAATGTATATTTAGTGAATCCATCGACTCCTGATAATGTAAAATATAACATTTTTAAACGGATTAATACGGGTGGTTTGGCTTTAGAGTCGCAGGAGATTAGAAATGCATTGTTTCAAGGCAAGGCAACACAATTTCTTCAGAAGTGTGCGGAAACGTCTTGGTTTGTGAATGCGACGGGTGGGAGCGTCCGAAGTGAAAGAATGTTGGATAGAGAGTTTGTACTTAGGTTTGTGGCTTTTTGTTACTTGGATTTGGGTCAATATTCGGGTAATATAGATGATTTTTTGAATCTGGGAATGAAGTATTTGAATCGAGCTCATGATAATGACTTGATTATAATTGAAAAAGAATTTTATCGAGTGATGAATAATATGTATAGATTGATGGGAAGGAACACGTTTAGAAAAATATGTTATGATGGACGCAGAAGGCCTGTTAATAAAGTAATATTTGAGTCGTGGTGCTATGTGATGAAAAACATGTCACAAGATGATGCGGAGAAATTGATAGTAAGAAAAAATGAAGTTCAAAAAAAATATATGGATTTGTGTGAGTCAGCCGAATATCTATATTTATTAAAGGCACCTGACAAAAAAGCAGTTGTTGCCAGAATCGACTATATTTATTCCCTTTTGAAGGGAACTTTGGAGAATAACAAGAATGATAAAAAAGATTAGTGCGAATAATTTTAAATGTTTCGAAAAAATTTCTGTAGAGTGTAGGGAACTTAATTTGTTTACCGGAGTCAATGGCATGGGCAAATCTACTTTGATTCAGGCATTGTTGCTATTCCGGCAGGCATATGAGAAGGGAAATCGGGAGGTTGGAGATTGCATTTCTCTTAATGGTCAGTATGTAAGGTTAGGTGCGGTTAGAGATATTTCCTATTGGTATAAAAAATGTGAAGACATATGTTTGTGTGTGGAGGAAGAAGAAGGGGCGTGGGAGTGTTACTATGATCAGCAGATTCAAGAACTGCGTGTAAAAAATGGTTTACCATGTGCTGAAGAGGGCGGTTTGGCAGGTAAGGGGTTTGAATATATATCTGCTGACAGATTGGGGCCTAGAAGATATTATGACGATTTAGAGGGTGAACATTTTTCTGCTACACAGATTGGTAGTAAAGGGGAACATGCAGTTTCATGTTTGTATTCGATAGGAAGTGATTCAAATTTTAAAGTATACGAAAATATGAAGAACTCCAACGAAGCTAGTGAACGTTTGGAATTACAGGTAAATGCATGGATGTCGGAAATATCTCCCGGTATCAAAGTAAAAGCAATTCCCTATATAGAGGCTAATATGATGGGGCTTCGTTACGGACAATCAAGTGTAATGGGAGAAGAATCTACGAATGCTGTAAATATGGGATTTGGTGTGTCTTATGTGTTGCCTATAATAATTTCATTATTAAAGGCTAGGAAGGGGGATTTGTTAGTTCTTGAAAATCCTGAGGCACATATTCATCCCAAGGGGCAGAGGCAGATAGGGGAGTTGATCGCAAAAGCGGCAGCAAATGGCATTCAGATTATTGTAGAAACACACAGTGACCACATTTTAAATGGAATCAGGCTTTCAGTAAAAAATGGAGAAATTGAAACAAAGCAGGTAAAACTGAATTATTTTAATGTATATGAAGATAGAGACGGAATGATAAAACATGATATGACAACACCGGAGATTCTTCCAGATGGTAGTTTATCAAATTGGCCGGATGGTTTTTTTGATGAGTGGGATAAAGCGGTAGGTATGTTGTTTTAGATGAGGAAAATATACATATGATATTGAATGAGTTATCAATTCAAAATAATGCGACTGGTTTAGTAGAAATTAAAAAAATTATAAGTGAACTGTTGAAAGTATGTCATAGGATATTTTGTGAAACAGGGGATTTAGATTTCTATTATACGGAGAATTTGCTAACTGGACAGTTGATGAATGGTTATACAATTCATGACTGGTTCAAAGACCCACAAGTTCCACAGAATGAGAAAGCTTTTTTGCGATCGATAATTAACAGAAAACAATTGATTGGGGAAAAAGATTTTTTGGGAAGTGAATTGAGAGTGGTGCTAGACAATGGTGAAAATGAAAACTCTGTGGGCTGTTTGATGGCATATGAAACAGAAAGCTATGTTGTAAGCATGAATACTTCTTTGTTGTGGCAGGCATCAGAAATCAAGGGGAGTTATATATCTCTAGAGGATGATGATAGGGATGTGACGGTAGAAAATTGTTGTTTTGAGGAACATGTAAGTCTGCTAAATGAAAAGCAAAGAAATAAAATTATGAGAAATGTTTCTTCTGGGAAGGAATTATGGGAAAAAAGAGATGAACTTTTTCCACATTTACAGTTTTGTGATGCTGTAGAGAAACAGTTAAAGGAAGCCAGACTGTCCCTACATATCAGGATGATTATGGAACGACTTCAAATTTTGGAAAACTATTTTGCAGAGTTTGATGGAAAATTTGATAAGAATGAGGTGGGATACGGATGCCGTGACGAATCAGAAACAGTAGAAAAAAATGATGAGCTTCGTCGCTTACGTATATTTAAAACTCCGTATGGGCAGGAAGAATTTTTTACATGGCATATTAGTTTTGCCGGGAATTTTCCTGGCAGGATTCATTTCATCCCAGATGCTAAACATAAAGTTGGTATTGTGGGTTATATCGGCAAACATTTGCCTACAGGTAAATTTAAGACAATATAGAAAATACAGTCATTTTAAATCAAGCATAATATAGTGCTAGAGAAAGACAGAAGGAGCATTTTCACGACATGAAAATTGGTTGTGAAAGTATGTTCCTTTCTTACAATGGAGAGTAACAATGGATTTATTTGAATACATGCGAAGTACCAATATGGAGAAGGAGTCCCCTCTGGCGGCAAGAATGCGTCCCCGAACATTGGATGAGGTGGTGGGACAGCAGCATATTATCGGCAAGGACAAGCTGCTTTATCGTGCCATCAAGGCGGACAAAATCAGTTCGGTTATTTTTTATGGGCCGCCCGGCACCGGTAAGACTACCCTTGCCAAGGTGATTGCCAATACCACCAGTGCGGAGTTTACCCAGATTAATGCCACTGTTGCAGGCAAAAAGGACATGGAGGAAGTGGTAAACAAGGCCAAGGATTTGCAGGGGATGTATGGCAAACGGACGATTTTGTTTATCGATGAGATTCATCGTTTCAACAAGGGGCAGCAGGATTATCTGCTTCCCTTTGTGGAGGATGGAACCATTGTTCTGATAGGTGCCACCACGGAGAATCCTTATTTTGAGGTAAACAGTGCGTTGATTTCACGCTCTATCATTTTTGAATTAAAGCCGATTCCACGGGAGGGAGTAAAAGAACTTCTGAAGAAAGCGGTATATGATGAAGAG
>CAYOGM010000093.1:5811-11118 GCA_964403595.1 uncultured Acetatifactor sp.
GGGAGTTATCAGGCGGAGATTGATGAGGATGCATTAGAATTTCTTGCGGATATCTCCGGCGGTGATGCCAGACACGCATTGAATGCCATCGAGTTGGGCGTTATGACAACAGAGCGGGGAGCGGACGGCAAGATTCATATTACCTTGGATGTGGCGCAGGAGTGTATCCAAAAACGTGCCGTACGCTACGACAAAAACGGTGACAATCATTATGACACGATTTCGGCATTTATCAAAAGTATGCGTGGCTCGGACCCGGATGCGGCAGTGTATTATCTGGCGAGAATGCTGTATGCGGGGGAGAGCGTGGCCTTTATAGCGAGAAGAATTATGATTTGTGCTTCTGAGGATGTGGGAAATGCAGACCCTCAGGCACTGGTGGTGGCAACCAATGCTTCCATGGCGGTGGAGCGTATCGGTATGCCGGAGGCCCAGATTATTTTGGCACAGGCAGTTACCTATGTGGCAAGTGCGCCGAAATCCAATGCAGCCTACGTAGCGATTGGAGAGGCCATGGCAGAGGTGGAAGCCAGCGGTAATCTGCCCATTCCCACCCATTTACAGGATGCACATTACAAGGGGGCAGCGAAATTGGGACATGGTATCGGTTATAAATATGCGCATGACTATCCTAACCATTATGTGGAGCAGCAATATCTGCCCTATGAGTTGAATGGGAAGGAGTTTTACAGACCTACGGGAAATGGGTATGAGGTAAAGATTAAGGAGCATATAAAGCGGCTTAAAACAGAGGCTCAAAAAGAATCAAATAATTCTAAAAATTGACAAAATATTCTAGGCAAATCAAAGCTGTTGTGCTATAATTCTATTAGAGTTTTTTGGCTTTTCTGAAGAAATAAGGCATAAACAGGAGGCGGCAGGGATGAATGACAAACTAAAGAATGACAAACTAAAGAATGACAAATTAAAGAATGACAAAATTGGGATGAAGCTGAAAGCTGCGTTTATTGTGGTATTTAAAATAATTATAGTAGCAGCGGTTGTAGCTGTGGTGGGTATCGCTATGATTAATGCAAATGTAAAACGCTTCTATAATGAGTCTTATGTAAATGAGAAGTTACAATTGGAAATCCGAAGGGATATGCAGACGTCCGGTAAATATGTATTATGGGCGATTACAACTTCTGATGGTACGCATGATGAGAAATTGGAAGAGGCAATTGCTTACGCTGAACAAGTGAAAGAGAATGTGCTCGCTTTGGAAGAGAGTTATGGCGACAAAGAAATGACAGCAACACTGCATACAGCATTGGAAGAGTTGGAGGTTCAGCGGGAAAAGGTTACAAATCTTGTGAAAGCCGGAAATAATGTAGGGGCACTGGGAGTATTTAACTCTAAATACAATGATGCAACCGTAGAGATGCAGGCTGTTTTGGAGCAGATAGATGAGGGGACGGACAAACAGGCAGCTACTGCATATAGCAGAATCACTTCTCTTGTTGGTATTGTAAATGTGTTACTGGTAGTGGTGTGCCTGGTAGGTGTCTGGTTGTCTACAAGGTGGGCTAGGAGACTTGCAGGACTTGTTTTGGAGCCTGTCTATGAGTTGCAACGTGCTGCACAGCAGCTTAAGAATGGAGAATTGGATATTCATATTGACTATACCAGTGAGGATGAGTTGGGTGATTTGGCACAGAACTTTAGAGAGGCCTGTGGTCAGATGAAGTTGATTATTGAAGATATGGGACTTCGGCTTAGTAAAATGGCAGCAGGTAACTTCAATATCAACTCTAATGTGGAGAGCAGTTATGTAGGTGATTTCAAATTGCTGAATGACAGCATTGATACAATGAGCAGTTCATTGAATGATACATTGACTGCAATTAATACTACCGCAGGGCAGGTTATGATAGGTTCCGGTCAGCTTGCAGACAGTGCGCAGCTGCTGGCAGAAGGAGCTACCGATCAGGCAGGTGCTGTGCAGGAGCTTATGACTACGGTTGGTGATGTTGCAAATATTGTGGACAACAGTGCGAACAAGTCGGTTGAAGCTGCTGTTTCTGCGAGAGAATCGGCAGAGAATGCAGAGAAAAGTAAAGTGGAGATTAATGCGCTTACCGGTGCAATGGAGCGTATTAATGAGACTTCCAGAGAGATTGAGAATATTATTGTAGCGATAGAAAATATTGCATCAGAGACAAACCTGTTGTCACTTAATGCATCCATAGAGGCTGCAAGAGCCGGTGAAGCCGGCAGAGGATTTGCTGTTGTTGCAGACCAAATTGGTAAGCTGGCTGCGGATAGTGCTCAGTCTGCGGTTGCTACGAGAAGTCTGATTAGTAAGTCTCTTGAGGAAATCGAGAGTGGTAATAGAATTGTGGATCATACCGTAGAGATTATGGGTTATGTTTTGACGAGTATGGAGCAGTTCGCTGCAATAGCATCAGATACGGCTGAATCTGCCAAGGAACAGGCTAAAATGCTTAAGCAGATTGAGATGGGAATTGGTCAGATTTCGACGGTTGTTGAGAGCAATTCTGCGACGGCTGAGGAAACCTCCGCAATTAGCGAAGAGTTGTCGGCACAGGCACAGTCATTGGAACAGATGGTTTCTGCATTTGAACTTCGTAAATAAATAGAAATGATATAGAAGCGGCTTCGCTGTGGAGGATAGGCCATAGCGAAGCCGTTTTTAATACTTTAATGTTGGTTGGAATTAACTGTGTGTGAGGCTTAGAATAATTCCTGAATCAGATATTGATATATGCCTTCATTTTTGGTTTGCCAGTTATCGCAGATTGTGGAGGCGACTTCTTCTGTTGGAACCGACAAGGTAATATCGACCAAAGAAATCCCCTTTTCTTTGGCTACCAGATGGGCTTCGTATTCTCCGGAGGTGGATTTGTAGTAGTTGCCCTGAACGGAGACCTCGTTACGGAGTGTCAGTTCATTTTCTTTAAAGTAGCTATCAATTTCCTGGCGGATGGAATCGCCGATGCGGTTGCCAAAGTAGTTTAGAGTCTGAATACCCTCATCTGTGATGTCCAGATGGGTGCGGTTTCTGATGGTTTTAGGAGAAACCATACCTGCATCAGTAAGTTCGCTGATAGCCTGTTGAAGGGTCATAAAATTAGTGTACTCACGTTCTAAAATAAAATTACTAATCTGAGCATTGGTCAAAGGGAAGGTTACACGGTTTAACATATAAAGTACAATTAGTTTATAGAGAGTCAAAGGGTCTTGTAACATTCAATATACCTCTTTCATTTTTGTCTTTTATTTTACCATATCCCCCTGAGTGGCGGAAAGTTTTTTTAGTTGCACATGTATACTGTTTAGGACATCTCGCTTATTGAGGCTCCATTTTGGGGCTAAAAGGATATCCTTGGGACCGTCACCGGTAAGACGATGGATAACAATCCGGGAGTCAAGATGGCGTATGCAATTAATTAAAATGAATATATATTCATCTTTGCATAGTGCAGATACTTTCGGAGTAGAATCCGGATTTTTGTACAACTTGGCAAGGTCTGTATTTTCCAGAATATGCAGAAGCTGAAGTTTTATGCCAAAGGGTAACAGTTTATTCAGATACTGCACACTTTCTAACATCATCTCATAGGTTTCGCCCGGAAGTCCTAAAATAAGATGCACAATCACGGGAATATCAATGGATTTTAACCGGGCAAAGGCTTCCTCGAAACAGGAAAGTTCATAGCCTCTGCGGATAAATCGGGCAGTATGTTCATGAATAGTCTGGAGTCCCAATTCCACCCAAATAAATTTATTAGGGTAGCTGTTTTTTAACTCTTGCAATAAGGAAATAACTTCATTGGGCAGACAATCAGGTCTGGTGCCGATGGAGATGCCACAGACTAAGGAACAATCCAAGGCCTTGGTATAAACTTCGCGCAGATAATCTATGGGCGCGTAAGTGTTGGTGTAGGCCTGAAAATAGGCAATCAGACATGCCTGCTCCGGGGAAGAATTTGTTGTATCTATAGCAAATTTATCCCGAAAGCGGGAGAGACCTTCCGTGAGCTGTTCTTCAATACTTTTGCCGACAATGTCCACTGCAAAGTCGCCACTGCCTCCGGCACTACAGACGATACAGCCCCGAGTGTCCAGAGCGCCGTCCCGGTTGGGACAGCTCATGTGGGCATTCAGGGCTATTTTATAGCATTTGTGTTGGAAAGTGTTTTTGCACCAAGCATCCAGAGAATAGTAGGGCTTGCCGTGCCATTCTGTTTGGAGAGAGGGAGTGGGTGCTGTATTTTGTTTGCGTAACATAAAGTTTTGTGTATTCATACAATTGGACATTATTTATTCCATTTTTGATTCTGTATAGCTGGCTGCGACATCATCTAAAATGTGCATAAGCTTTGCTTCGTCTTCTGTGCCCATGTAGGACTTAGGATATACAAGGCAAAGACCGTTATGTTCCCAAAACCCATCGCAACGGTCCAAAGCGTAGAAGTACATCATATCTCCGTAATATTCTTTCTTGGCTTTAAAGAAGAATTTTCCGCTAAGAGGAGTTAAATCCATAGCACCGTCAAAACTTCCGGTCTCTTTGAATTCTTCAACAGCACAATACACATCGTCATCTATTTGAATAGCAACATATGGCATGGCGCTTTCTTCGCCATACTCCTTGTCGGGAGCATAAGTGTTTAACATCATCACTTCGGCGGCATGAGATTTGGCCTCTTTAAATGCATCATTTATGGTAAATGAAATATGATACTTGATATCATTATCTCCATATTCTTCGTCCTCCACAATATGAGATGTGGGTAAAAGTACAATGGGGTCTGGAGTATATGTAGTTGAGCTTTCTGTTGTTTTTATGGAGTTTGATTCAATCTTATTTGATGATCCCAGTATTTTTGTAAATTTATCAAACAATCCCATTACTAATCCTCCTGATTTATCTTGTTTTGTAGGAAACTTTAGTACAGTTTAATGTGCGATATGGGACTTTACTGCCTCTGCTACCAACTCGGCAACCTTGGGATTAAAAGCCTCGGGCAAAATATTGTCCTCATTCAATTCGTCAGCGGGTACAAGGCTTGCGATTGCATTTGCAGCGGCAAGCTTCATTTCCTCGGTAATCTGGGTTGCACGGCCTTCCAAGGCACCCTTAAAGATGCCGGGGAATGCTACTACATTATTGACCTGATTGGGGAAGTCGCTGCGTCCGGTACCAACTACCTTAGCACCCGCAGATTTGGCTACATCAGGCATAATCTCGGGAACCGGATTAGCCATGGCAAAAAGGATTGCATCCTTGTTCATGGAAGCTACCATTTCGGCACTGACAATGCCGGGAGCGGATACACCAAC
>CAYOGM010000094.1:0-11061 GCA_964403595.1 uncultured Acetatifactor sp.
GTTATATCGCCAAGAAATAAACCAACCCATTGGGTTACATCGCCTTTTAGCTAAAAGTTAATGAAGTACAGGGGGTGTGCTTTTATGAATGAGTTGCACTATCAGTTGGATTTACTTAAGGCAATGAACCAGAAGCTTACTGCAAAGGATAAAATGTACAAAATGATATGCGATGCATCAAACAGCGCATATCTGTACTATTCCTTTGAGAAAAAGGAAATAGTCACCATGGGGTGCTGGCAGGATTTTTTTGATTTCGAGATTCAAGATATCAAAGATATGTCGCGCATTTTGGATGAAATGAGGGAGATGGATATTCTCCCTCTTCGTGATGCCTTATTTTTAGAAAAAAGTGGAGAATCAGAGAAGGTTGTTGAATGTAAGCTGCGGGACGGAAACAGATGGTATTCTTTCCGGGTTAATATTAACTACGATGATATGGGAAATGCTGTGGACAAGCTTGTTGTTGTAGAAAATATTACCAAGCTCAGAGGGCAGCGTGATGAGTTGATTTATATGGCTCATTATGACTCTATGACCGGGTTGTATAATCGCAATTATTTTGTGTCACTTTTGAGTTCTTTTTTGCACAGGGCTAAAGTAGAAAACAGCATCGTCAGTGTACTTGTTATTGATATTGATGATTTCAAAAAAATAAATGACGGCATGGGCATCATGACGGGAGATGAGTTGATTCAGATTTTTGGCTCATTTCTAAAAGAGTTTGAAGATGAGAATACCATGGTTTGTCATCTGAATAATGATGTTTATTGTATGGCAATATATAATCCGGTCAATATGCGTAGCGTGGACAATATATACAAGGCAATGCATGACAGAACAAAAAAGCCCTTTATCCTGAGTGACGGACGCTCTGTGAATGTGACTGTAAGTGTTGGCGTGGCAGAATATCCGGAAGGTGCTGATACACCACTTGAATTGATTAACTGTGCAGAAATTGTTATGTATCGTTGTAAGGCTAATGGCAAGAACTGTATTCAATATTTTGACGCACCGATGTTAAGCGAATTTCTCAATAATATTGAGATGGAGAACAAATTGAAAGAAGCAGTATTTAACAGTAATTTTCTGCTTTATTATCAGCCTCAGTTTTTCACAGGCACAAAGCGTTTGCGTGGCGTGGAAGCACTTATACGTTGGAGAGATGAGAAGGGTGAAATGATTAGTCCCAATGCATTTATTCCAATCGCGGAGAAAAACGGTTGCATTGTACCTATCGGCAGCTGGGTTGTGGATGAAAGTATCAGACAATATTCCCAGTGGCGCAAGCAGTATGGTATTCCGTTTATCATGTCCATCAATATTTCGGCAGTACAATACTGTTGTGATGATTTCGTTGATGGTTTGTTAAATGCGCTTAAAAAATATCAGGTAAGACCTGACGAAATAGAAATTGAAATTACAGAGAGTGTGCTGATTGAAGATTTCCAGAAGGTTTTTGATAAACTCAAGGTTCTTAGAGAAGCAGGAGTCCGCGTTTCTTTGGATGATTTTGGAACCGGTTATTCTTCCTTGTCTTATCTTAAAAAGCTCCCTATTGATACTCTGAAAATCGATAAGAGCTTTATTGACACAGTATTAACCGATGGGGCAACCAGAATTATTACAGAGTCCATTATTAATATGGTGAAGGCTCTTGGAGTGGAATCCATTGCAGAAGGTGTGGAAGATGAAGCGCAATATAATTATCTTCACGCGATAGGATGTGATATGATTCAAGGATTTCTGCTTGGAAAACCTCAGTCGCCTGAAGATATTGATAATATACTGAAGAATACTCTCTAGGAAGTTTATGAGGTTATTATAATGGCATTTGTTGGGCGGGAAGCTGAATTAAATTATCTGAATCAGCACTACAAGAGCGAAGACAGCCGTATTCTGGTGGTTTATGGACAAAAAGGCGTGGGCAAAACCGCTCTTTTACAGGCTTTTGGCAAAGATAAATCCTGTGCTTACTATGCTGCGCGCTCATGTTCAGACAAGGAACAGCGATATCAGTGGGCGCGGGAAGTCTTTGGCGAAAAAGACGCTGATAAATTAGAAACATATCCTGAGTACGAGGATATTCTGGAGCAGATGACAGTCACTGTTTCTGGTGGCGACAAAAAGATATTGATAATTGATGAGTTTCATCACGTGATCAAAGGGGAAAACACCTTTTTTTCCCGTTTGAATCGTTTTGTTCAGGGGAGCAGGACTCCTCTTTTGGTTATTTTGTGCAGTTCAGCAGCCGGCTGGGTTGAGAACAATATGGTAAGTAAAATTGGCAGTGAAGCCGTGTCCATATCCGGTTTTTTGAAGGTGCGGGAATTAAATATTCTTCAGATGAGGGAACTTTTTACAGAATATAGTGAGGATGACTGCATTCAGCTTTATGCGATATTGGGTGGAGTACCCGGTTTGTGGTATCGCACAGATGTTACCCTAACTGCAAAAGAAAACATTATTCGTAAAATCATTAATCCTTACAGCGCAATTTATGGTGAAATGGCCGGATGCCTTTTGGAAGATTTGCGTGAAACAGCAGTTTATAATACCATTTTATTGACCATGGCAAATGGCTGTAACAAATTAAATGATGTTTATCATCACACCGGATTTTCCAGAGCTAAAATCAGTGTTTATCTAAAGAATCTGATGGAAATTGACATGGTGGAGAAAATTGGTGCGGGAACTTATCGCATTACCAAGCCTTATGTGCGGTTTTATTTTCGTTTTATTTATCCCAATCAAAGTCTTATTGAGAAACTGACACCTGAACAATTCTATTTGGAAGCTATTGAAGATGCTTTTACAGGATTTGTAAGAGAAGCATATCGAAAGAGTTGATTTTTCATGAGTAAAAATTTATTTATAGCAGAAAAGCCAAGCGTTGCGCGTGAATTTGCCAACGCTTTAAAATTGAATATGCGTAAGTTTGACGGATATCTGGAGTCGGAAGAAGCAATTGTGACATGGTGTGTGGGACATTTGGTTACTATGAGTTATCCGGAAGCTTATGATGAACGCTTTCGCAGATGGAGTTTCGACACCATTCCCTTTATCCCGGATGAATTCCGCTACGAGGTCATCGAAAATGCCGCCAAGCAGTTTCGGATTGTCAGTGGATTGTTAAATCGCAAAGATGTGGGGACAATTTATGTTTGTACTGACTCCGGGCGAGAAGGAGAATATATTTATCGTCTCGTAGAGCAGATGTCGGGCATGAAGGATAAAAAACGTCTGCGTGTATGGATTGATTCCCAGACAGAGGAAGAAATTTTGCGTGGCATTCGGGATGCCAAAGATTTAAGTGAGTATGATGCCCTAAGTGATGCTGCTTATCTTCGCGCTAAAGAAGATTATCTGATGGGTATTAATTTTTCGAGGGCATTAACCCTAAAGTATGGGCGAAATGTTAAGGATTATCTCAAGCGTGACAGGGCAGTTATTTCTGTAGGACGTGTAATGACTTGTGTGCTTGGCATGATTGTAAACAGAGAGCGGGAAATTCGTTCCTTTGTAAAAACTCCCTTTTATCGTGTTTTGGGTGATTTTAAGCTGGAAAACAAACAGTTCACAGGAGAATGGAAGGCTGTGGAGGGTTCGTCATGGTATGCTTCCCCCGCTCTTTATAAAGAAAATGGCTTTAAAGAACGTGAATCTGCGGAAAAACTGATTGCACATCTGAAGGAAGAGCCTGTGGGTGATATCCGTGTAGAAGAAATTGAGCGCAAAAAGGAGAATAAAAATCCGCCCCTTTTGTATAATTTGGCGGAGCTTCAAAATGATTGTTCTAAATTTTTTAAAATCAGTCCTGATGAAACATTGCGTATTGTACAGGAACTGTATGAGCGCAAGATGGTCACTTATCCCAGAACAGACGCAAGAGTACTTTCTACGGCTGTAGCCAAGGAAATACATAAAAACATAGGTGGTCTGCGTAATTATGGATTAGTGGGAGGATTTGCCTCAGAGATATTAACCGGTGGAAGTTACAAAAATATTGCTAAGACTCGCTATGTCAATGATAAGCAGATTACCGACCACTATGCCATTATTCCCACCGGGCAGGGGCTTAACAATCTTGCCGGTTTGCCGCCAACTGCATCAAAGGTATATGAATTGATTGCCAGAAGGTTTTTAAGTATTTTTTATCCGGCGGCAGTGTATCAGAAGTTTTCTTTGTGTGTGAGTGTCAAGGAAGAACGTTTCTTTGCCAATTTTAAAGTTCTGGCTGAGGAAGGCTATCTAAAAGTAGCAACCCCGTCTTTTAAGAAGGATAAAAATTCTTCTGAGAAGACGGATTCAAAACCATCTGAAAAGGCAGAAGAAAAGACAGATAATGAGGATACCGACAAAGAAAACGAGACAGAAGAAAAATGTGATGCGGAACTGGTATCCCTCCTTATGAAGTTGAAAAAGGGGGATACAATTGCTGTGGGAGACTATGAGATAAAAGAAGGTGAGACTTCACCACCCAAACGCTATACCTCAGGAAGCATTATTCTGACCATGGAAAATGCCGGTCAGTTCATTGAAGATGAGGAACTGCGGGCTCAGATAAAGGGAAGCGGTATCGGAACCAGTGCGACTCGTGCTGAAATACTCAAGAAATTGGTCAATATTGAATATCTGGCATTGAACAAAAAGACTCAGGTCCTCACTCCAACGCTTATGGGTGAGATGATTTATGATGTGGTAGATTCTGCATTGAAGCCACTTCTGAATCCTGCCCTTACAGCCAGCTGGGAGAAGGGGCTTACGCAGGTGGCAGATGGTCAGATTACAGCTGAGGAATACATGGGAAAGCTAAGTGATTTTGTGGCGCGAAGAACAAATATTGTAAAACAGATGAACAATCAGGGTAATTTATATGCCCGGTTTCGAGAAGCAGAACAGTATTACACCAAAAATAAAACAAAATAAAATTCTTGGAGGAATTTAAAATGGAAAATCAAGTAAATTCTATTACTGTTAACGAACTTTACAGTCTGGAGCAAACCATTGCAGCCAAGCTGTTTGAAGGCGCAACCTACCCTTGGGAGGTACTTCCCCAAATTCACGACTTTATTCTTGAACTGGGAGCGAGTCTTCCTGCTGATAAATTCGATAAAATCGGTGAGGATATCTGGGTTGCCAAAAGTGCAAAGGTGGCTCCCACCGCATGCTTAAACGGTCCTTTGATTGTAGATGAAGAGGCAGAGGTGCGTCATTGTGCTTTTGTGAGAGGCAATGCCATCGTTGGCAAGAAGTCTGTGGTAGGTAATTCAACGGAACTGAAGAATGTTGTTTTGTTCAATAATGTTCAGGTTCCTCATTACAACTATGTAGGTGATAGCGTGCTTGGCTATAAATCTCATATGGGTGCCGGTTCTATCACCTCCAATGTAAAGAGTGATAAAACGCTTGTGGTGGTAAAGGGCAGTGAAAACGGTGAACGCTTTGCCATTGAGACCGGTTTGAAGAAGATGGGTGCCATGCTCGGAGACCTTGTTGAGGTAGGCTGCAACAGTGTATTGAACCCCGGAACGGTTATCGGCAAGGAGTCCAATGTGTATCCAACATCCTGTGTGCGTGGCGTAATTCCTGCCGGACATATTTTTAAGGATGGGTTGAATGTCGTCGCAAAACAATGAAAAACATTGACTTTGAGCGTATAATAGTTTACACTTACAGATGATAATTTAAAGCTTTAAATAGCTAAAGGAGGAAATGAAATTATGAAAAAGAAAGTAATGGCACTTTTGCTTGCAGCAACCATGGGCGTTATGGCTTTTGCCGGCTGTGATTCTGCTGAGAACGAGGTTTACAATATCGGTATCTGTCAGCTTGTAGAGCATGCAGCTTTGGATGCTGCAACTCAGGGCTTTCAGGATGCACTGACTGAGAAGCTTGGCGCAGAGAAGGTTAACTTTAACTTGCAGAATGCACAGGGTGAGCAGACCACTGCTGCAACCATTTGTAATGGGTTTGTGTCTGAGAATGTGGATTTGATTCTTGCAAATGCAACTTCTCCTCTTCAGGCTGCAGCTGCTGCAACCACCAGTATTCCTATTTTGGGCACTTCTGTAACCGATTATGCAACTGCACTTGAGATTGCTGACTGGACCGGTACTACCGGCAGAAATATTTCCGGTACTTCTGACCTTGCACCTATTGAACAGCAGGAAGATATGCTGGTTGAATTGTTCCCTGATGCACAGCAGGTTGGTCTGTTGTACTGTTCCGCAGAGGCAAACTCTTTGTATCAGGTACAGCTTTTTGCAGCTGCACTTGAAGCAGACGGTATCGCTTACAAGGAGTATCCTATCGCTGACACTAACGAGGTTCAGGCAGTTGTAACTGCTGCTGTAGGGGAGTGTGATGTTCTCTATATTCCTACTGATAATACTCTCGCTTCTGTAACAGAGACCGTTTACAATGTTGTAAATCCTGCAAAGGTTCCTTTGATTGCAGGTGAGGAAGGTATCTGTAGCGGATGTGGTGTTGCTACATTGTCTATCGACTATTATGACCTTGGTTATACCACAGGTGAGATGGCATATGAAATTCTTGTTGAGGGTGCAGATGTTTCCACTATGGATGTCCGTTTTGCTCCCAATGTAACCAAGAAATACAATGCAGCTGCATGCGCAGACCTTGGAATCACTGTTCCCGAGGACTATGTAGCAATCGGGGAGTAATAAAAAGGAGAGTTATTTCATGGTATACTTATTGGCACTGAATCCTATGGCGTTGTTCCGGGCGTTGCCCGGTTCCATCGCTCAGGGGCTCATTTGGGGTATTATGGCTTTAGGTGTTTACATTACTTTCCGTCTACTGGATTTCGCAGATATGACAGTTGATGGTTCTATTGCACTGGGAGCAGCGGTGGCAGTCATGCTTATCCGTGGTGGAGTACATCCTATTGCGGCGCTTCCTGTAGCATTTTTATCGGGAATGCTGGCAGGTCTGGTAACCGGGCTTTTGAATACGATGCTTGGAATTCCCGGAATTCTGGCAGGAATTTTGACGCAGATATCTTTGTATTCCATTAACTTGGTTATCTTGGGTAAGGCAAACCAGCCTGTCAGTGTAGACAATTACCCTCTGGTAGTGTCTCTGCGTTATGTGACGGATGGAACAACTGCATCTAAATTGCTGTTTTTCGGCGGTCTGATTCTGTTTTTGCTGGTATTGGTAATCTGTCTGTACTGGTACTTTGGAACAGAGAGCGGACAGGCAATCCGTGCTACCGGATGCAATCCCAATATGGCAAGAGCTCAGGGTATCAATACAGATTTTATTAAGGTGCTGACCTTGATGCTTGCAAATGGTATGGTAGCACTTTGTGGAGCTTTCTATGGACAGTTTCAGGGCGCTGCTGATGTCAATATGGGACGTGGCGCGATTGTTATCGGTCTGGCTGCAGTAATCCTTGGTGAGGTTGTATTTGGCAAATTTGCCGCTAAGCGTAAATTTGCATTTGCATTCACTTTGACATCTGTTATTGCAGGGGCTGTAATTTACTACATGGTATACCAGTTTGTATTATGGCTTAAGATGCCTTCTGATTACATGAAGCTGTTTTCTGCAATTGTGGTTGCAGTATTTCTTGCAATCCCTTATCTGAAGGAGAAAAATCGTATGAAGAAAGGGGTGGCAAGGAAATGAGTAATGAAAAATATGCACTAGAAATCAAAGATGTTCACAAAATTTTTAATGGTGGTACCATTAATGAAAAGATTGCATTAAATGGTGTGAATTTGAACCTTAATCCGGGGGACTTTGTTACTATTATCGGTGGTAACGGTGCCGGTAAATCCACTACTTTGAATGCAATTGCAGGAGTATGGCCCATTGATTCCGGTAAAATTATTGTTGATGGAACTGACATCACCGGTCTGGCTGAGCATAAGCGCGCGCTCTATCTTGGGCGTGTGTTTCAGGATCCCATGACCGGAACCGCAGCAACCATGGACATCGAGGAAAATATGGCCATTGCATACCGCAGAGGTCAGAGCCGCACCTTGCGTTGGGGTATTTCCAAAGCAGAACGCGAAATGTTCCGCGAAAAGCTTCAGGTTCTTGGCCTTGGTCTGGAGAATCGCATGACCAGTAAGGTAGGCCTTTTGTCCGGTGGTCAGCGTCAGGCAATTACATTGCTTATGGCTTCCTTGAAACAGCCGAAGCTCCTTCTTCTGGATGAGCATACGGCTGCGTTAGACCCCAAAACAGCTGCAAAGGTTTTGGAAATCAGTGATCAGATTATCGCTGAAAACAACCTGACCGCTATGATGGTAACCCATAACATGAAAGATGCCATCGCTCATGGCAATCGTCTTATCATGATGCACGAAGGTCGCGTTATTTATGATGTGTCCGGTGAAGAGAAGAAGAACCTTCATGTAAAGGATTTGCTTGCCAAGTTTGAAGAAGTAAGCGGTGGTGAGTTTGCCAACGATAGAATGATGCTTGCATAGTACAAAATATTTTAATTCCGTCATACATACAAGTATGGCGGAATTGTTTACATTATGAGGAGGAATGACATGTTTGAATGTCCTAATTGTGCCAAAAACTTAAAGTTTGATATTGCTTCACAACAGATGAAATGCGATGCTTGTGAGTCTTTGTTTGACCCTTACGCTATCCAAAAAGACAAAGACGCGGAAAGTGGCGAATATTTTGAAACAAATATTTTTACCTGTTCTCAGTGTGGCGGTCAAATTATTAGTGAAGACTCTGAAATCGCCAGCTTTTGTCTGTTTTGTGGGAATCCCGCCATTCTTACGGAACATTTAATACAGGAAAAAAGACCGGATTATATTATCCCTTTCCAAAAGACAAAGGATGACTGTAAAAAGGCTTACCAAAAAATGATGAAGAAAGCCTTTTTTGTGCGGAAAGAATTTAAAGATGAGAAGTTTATCGATGGATTTAAAGGAGTTTATATACCTTATTGGCTTTATAATTTGCAGATAAAAGATAAGCTTTGTGTAAAGGGAGCAATCACCAAATACGAAAGAGATCGTGTACTTACCGAAAAATACAACATATTTGCAGATGTAGATGCTGAGTTTAATGGAGATTACTATGATGCCTCCGTCTCGTTCTATGATGACATTAGCTATGCACTTGCACCTTATGATTTAGAAAAACGTCAAAAGTTTACCCCTAGCTTTCTGAGTGGATTTTATGCAAATTGTGCAGAAGTGGATGAATTTGTTTATTATAATGATGCCAAAGAATTTGCGCAAAAGGAAATTGGCGCAAAACTAAAGCAAGACAATGCCTTCAGCAGATACAAATTGTATGATATGGATAAATTAGACATAAACTTTAACCCACGGGCAGAGAAGATTTTATATCCTGTCTGGTTTATGTCATATCGCAATGAAGACAAGGTTGCCTATGCGACAATCAATGGACAAAGCGGTAAAATGGTTGCTGATTTTCCTGTAGATGAGAAAAAAATGATATTATGCTCTTTGCTATTGGCCGTTCCTATTTTTGTGATATTAAATATGCTTGTTTTTTTCAAACAGACAGAATTGATTGCTTTGAGTCTGTTTGTGCTATTTCTGTCTTTGCTGATGTATGCATCGGAACTTCGTGCTGTTTACGAGAAGGAAAGTTTATGGATGGATAAGGGAATTCACAATCAGACAATCAGTTTAAAAAATTTAAAAGACAGATTGAAACGCGCCGAGAATTCTTTGCCTGGTTCTATATTTTTAAATATATTTGGTTTTCGTTTTAATAATGGTTTTAAAGTATCCTCATGGTTATTGGCTCTGTGTTTCATTCTGGTTGCCAATTGTTATGTGTTTCAAACAACCCTTTGGCCATTAATTGTTATTTTGGATTTGGGAGGTATTTGGAGCGTCTGCGGGCAGCTTATCAGAGTGAAACATAAAAGGAATGTATCTGCTGTGATACTGAGTGCGCTTGCATTAGTTGTTTCTTTAATTGTATTGATATTTATTCCGATACGAAGTTTTTGGTATTATGGTGCTGCTGCATTATCTTTTGTAGCCATTATTTGGAATTTTCTCTGCGTAATTAATGACTATAACAATCTTGCAATGCGTAAAATGCCCCAATTCAATAAGGTGGGAGGTGATGATTGTGCGTAGGAATTTATATAAAATTTTATTTAGTGTTTTTTTGTTTTGCATTTTAAATTTTTATAATGAAATAACTGTTCAGGCACAAGAATACCCTATTTACATATATGATGATGCAAATGTTTTGACGGATGAACAGGAAGAACAGCTCTATGAACATTTGAAAGAGTCTTTGTTTTTTGCCCAAAAAATATATGTGGTGATTATGGACAAGAATTATAAAACTTCAAAGGATTATTTTAATGCATTTCTTGATGGCGAAACCACTATAATGCGGGACACGAGAGCAATAAAAGTAGATCGCGCCGGTTCTACCGAAGCAGCAGTAGTTTTTTTGCTGGACCTGGATAATCAAAAAATCTGCTTTGCTGATTATAACAAGAATTATTTGGAGAAAAGACAGAGAGATGCTTATGCCGAAATCATTACAGAAAATGCCTATCCCTATTTTCAGGACGGAGAATACTATGAATGCATCTACAACGCTTTTGGGCAGTATCAAAAGCTGAATGAAGGCGAAAACATTTTTATGCCTGCAAATTATATCGGTAATGCTATGATTGCCATCAGCATATCCATATGTATTGTTTTCATAATTATGCGCTCTATGTCCATCATCAAAGTACAAACAGAAGAGGAGCGCAAACAGGATATTTATGAGCGTGTTGATGTTTCAAATGCTTATGCGGTATATAAAGAAACACATGTGACGTATCGCAAAACAAATTAGCATCCATAAAACGGGGTGGAAATGATAAAATGCTGAAAATCGTAAAAAAAACTAAAATTATGGAAAAAAACGAAAAACCCACTAGATTTTTTTGCGTAAATATGAGAGAATAAACACGGTATTTATGATACTTTTTTATCAATAGTATTGTAAGTTATAGAATCGAAAGGAGTTTTCACATGATTTATTCAAGAGAAGTTGAAGAAATGTGTCCCGTAG
>CAYOGM010000095.1:0-10924 GCA_964403595.1 uncultured Acetatifactor sp.
TCATCATTGTAGATGTAAGCCTTCATCTCGAACAAATCGATGATGCCCTTGAACTCATCTTCCTTACCGATAGGCAACTGGATGCAGATGGCATTCTTACCAAGTCTGGTCTTAATCTGCTCAACTGCTCCATAGAAGTTAGCACCAAGGATATCCATCTTGTTGATGAAAGCCATACGGGGTACATTGTAGGTATCAGCCTGACGCCATACGTTCTCAGACTGAGGCTCTACACCACCCTTCGCACAGAAAACGCCTACAGCGCCGTCCAATACACGAAGGGAACGCTCTACTTCTACAGTAAAGTCTACGTGTCCGGGAGTATCAATGATGTTGATACGATGCTCCAGAGCGCCAGCCTTGGGCTTGCAGTTCTCCTGAAGGGTCCAGTGACAAGTAGTAGCTGCGGAAGTAATGGTAATACCTCTTTCCTGCTCCTGCTCCATCCAGTCCATGGTAGCAGTACCTTCATGAGTATCACCAATCTTATAGTTAACACCAGTATAATACAGGATACGCTCAGTAGTGGTAGTCTTACCAGCATCAATATGAGCCATAATACCAATATTTCTGGTTCTCTCTAAGGGATATGCTCTTCCAGCCAAGATTTTTTCCTCCTGTTTTAATAATCATAACATGCAGACGAAATCGGTTCGTCCTTAGAAACGATAGTGTGCAAACGCCGAGGCGTTTCAATACACCGATTATTAGAATCTGTAGTGAGCAAACGCCTTGTTTGCCTCTGCCATCTTGTGCATGTCTTCTTTTCTCTTAACAGCAGCACCGGTATTGTTAGCTGCGTCAAGAATCTCGTTAGCCAGTCTGTCCTCCATGGTCTTCTCGCTTCTCTTACGAGAGAACATGGTCAACCAACGAAGGCCCAAAGCCTGACGTCTGTCAGCACGTACCTCGATAGGTACCTGATAGGTAGCACCACCGATACGTCTTGCCTTTACCTCGAGAACGGGCATGATGTTATTCATAGCCTCCTCGAATACTTCGAGAGCCGGTTTACCGGACTTCTCCTCTACCTTTGCAAATGCACCATATACAATCTTCTGAGCTACGCCCTTCTTACCATCAAGCATGATGTTGTTGATAAGCTTGGTAACCACTTTGTTGTTGTATAAAGGATCTGCTAATACGTCTCTTTTCTGAATATGTCCTTTACGTGGCACGGTTCTTCCCTCCTTAACAAATTTTGATTCACGTTAAATCATCGGTACTCACATGTGTTTCCCCAAGTGTTCGCGCTGTGTATCTGTCGTTCTATTATATATAAACAATACAGAATCCAACACTTTTCTTAGTTCCGTTTTAGTGTAGTACAAAGCATCTCGCCTTATTTCTTAGCGTCTTTAGGTCTCTTAGCGCCGTACTTGGAACGAGCCTGCTTTCTGTTAGCAACACCTGCTGTATCCAAAGTACCACGGATGATGTGATATCTGGTACCGGGCAGGTCCTTTACTCTACCACCACGGATGAGAACCACGCTATGCTCCTGAAGGTTGTGACCTTCACCGGGGATGTAGCTGGTAACCTCAATACCGTTGGAAAGACGTACTCTGGCAATCTTTCTCAGAGCGGAGTTAGGCTTCTTAGGGGTAGCAGTCTTAACAGCGGTACAAACACCACGCTTCTGAGGAGCGGAGGTATTGGTAGCCTTCTTGTGAAGAGAGTTGTAACCCTTCTGAAGTGCAGGTGCAGTAGACTTCTTAACAGTAGTCTGACGTCCCTTTCTTACTAACTGGTTAAATGTTGGCATTCTGTTTCACCTCTTTCTTATTATAAAATGTTTTTGGTAAATTATGCATTTTGACATTATATAAAACAATGCTCCAACGCACAAGCGATGCCTATGACGGCACACTAAATTAGTATACTTGTTCGTTGGAGCATTGTCAATAAGGTTTTTTTCAATTTTTATTATTTTTTTTGTAAAGAACTGCGTCTCCTATCATCATGCCACCCAGAAAGAAAATCAACAACCAGAATGCGAGTAGTTTTTTGCTATATGTGCCATATACATATTCTGTATAAATGGCACTATCATCCTGCACCCCATTCACATAAAGTGTCCTATGTTCATCCGGTCCTATATCAGCCGGGCCAAATGTAGTCGCAACAGCAGTAGCATTCTCCTCCGGGAAAACAATCTGAAGCTTATATTCTTCCTTTGTATCAACCCACTTGTGGAACTCGAATTCAAAAAATTCATCCTGAGGCGCAAAATCGGCTTCTGCCAACACCTTCTGCTTAGAATCCAAAAGACGTCCGATTACAATATTGTCTGCTTCCTCTATTCCATCTCTTTCCACATGAATACGAACAGCAGTCAGATAATCCAATCTGGGAATAAAGCACTCTTCCAAACTATCTCCCGGAACCATCTGCCGATTCTCACTCTCATACAAGTCACTTGCTTTTACATCATAAATGGCATAACACAAAAACTGAGGAAACTGCCGGTATATTATACAAGTACCCACTACACTTACCACAATTCCGAATATCAACAATGGAATCAGACCTTTTATTTTGTCTCTCATTTTGCCTCCTCTACCCGGAATACATCTATGGTTTTTTCTTTGATAATAAAGGAATCCTCACGTTCCATCGTATAACCGGCTTCCTCCACTGCAGCTCCTATTTTATCAACACCTACTCTCTGCAGTCTGTAGTTAATAATATACCATATCTGCTTATCCTTGTTTTCTTCCAGCAATGTTTCTATACTGTCATTTAATCCATTCTTGCGAAGCTTGGTAACACATATCAGCTCAGTCTCCGGCATATAGTACTCATACACCAGCCTATTCTCAAGAGGATCATCATAGATAACATAAGAATTTTCATCTATGTTCTCCTGCAAAAAAGCCACCCACTCATCCGCAGTACTTGTCATTGTCTCATCGGCCATCATGGTAGTATAAGAATGCAGACCTGTCAGCAATAACACAAACATAAATATTCCTTGTATAATATTGGAATATTTACTAACCATCTCTCCGGCAACAATTGCCACAAAAAGTGACAACACCCCCCACGCCACATACATATAGCGGGTAACCCAGATAGGAGTTACTACCACAGAAACAACTGCTGCAAAAACCATTGTTCCCAAGAAAACTGCCGCTCCCGACAATGCATCCCACTTTTTTCTGACAAAAGCAGGTATCAGCATCAAAAGAATCAATACCTGTAAAACAGTTCCGATTCCACTCAATTCACCCACAGGCGATTCCATCAGATATGTGGGAACCAACATCCACTCATTCCAGTCAAAAACTTTAATCCAGTAATCCTCTGCCACATCTCCAAACTGGGTAAGCAGAATACCCAACCATGGAAGATATCCAATCGCAACTAATACTCCTCCAATCAGAACTTTGGAAATCTTTTTTTTACGCACAACAGTAACTACGGACAGTAATGCCCAGCTTACAAACACTGCCAACAATGCATAATAATGGGTATACATAGCCCCAAGAGTAAAGACTATGGCCCATGCAAGGTCTTTCTTGGACTGGCTTTCATAATAGAAAAACAAAAATAAAGCTGCTGCCGTCACAAAAAAGGCACCCCACGAATACATTCGCACAGTAGTAGAACGTTCAATTGTGCAATATGTCAAACCAAACCAAAGCATATAAATCAGTGAAACTCTTGTTCCCCAACGCTTTCTGATTAAGGTTGCTCCCAATAAAATCAGGTTCAACCAGGTTGCAAGCGCAGTTGCCACTCTATATACCAGCAATGATTCTCCGGAAAATAAACTGAAAAATTTCAAAATCAAATAATATAATGGCGGATGTACATCTCCTGCCGTTCCCTTAATAATATCCCATACGCTTTTTCTTACCAGCAAAATGGAATATCCTTCATCCATAATAATATCGTTGGATGCAACGGGAATAGCAACAAATGCACACAATGCCAGCGCAACTATATAAGGAATATATGTTTTAATCTTTGCCATACGGCAACCTCCCAAATTCTATTTTGTCTTTTGGTATTCCGCTTCGCGCATTTCCATTCCAAAATAATATAATACAAAAAGCAATGATAACGTTATCTGCCCCGTGGTAATTGCCTGTTCAAACAGACCATATATCATAATAGCTGTCATAAAAAGTGCTGATACAATACCTACCATATCTTTTCTTCGCACAAGTCGCACCAGACACCAGACATTCCACACCACAAACAAGACACCCGGAATAATACCATAAAGTACAGCCACATGCAAAAACATATTATGTGCATTCCCAAACGGCCTGTCCGCCCGATAGTAGAAAATCAATCCATTATGGCCTTCCAGATTAAGGTTTTTAATATAGAACTTCCATATGGCAACTCTTGCCGGATCTATGGTTCCACCCTTGGAAGATTTGCTTTCTTCTGTTAGATAAGGATTTTCCTTAGAGCTTCCGGGCTCCGCCGCCTCTGTCTGAATGCTTAAGGGCGTGTCTATCTGAAGCTGCCCATCCTCTATTTCGATATTAATTCCTACTACACCTAATATCCGCCCGAGACTCTTCTCCAAAGCACGTTCAAAGGAAATATACCTCTCGCTGTTCCATGGATCAAAAGAGTGTACACACCTTTCCTCATCATATTCTCCCTCAAACCAAATGGGATGATGCAATACCGTAGGCAGATACCTAACAAGTCCATAGGCCGCCGGAAACAAAATCAATGCGCATATTCCAAGGGCAATACATTGAATTGCCCAATACTTAAAACGCTCTCTGATAAAACAATCATACAAAAAATAACCTGTTACAGCTCCTGCCACAACACCTGCCAAAGATGACTTTCCGCCTGTCAAAAGAAGCAGACTCACGCATCCTGCTGACAATATATAAGATAAAACACACCAGCTTTTTTTACACTTTTTATAAGAAGCATACAGTCCAATTCCCGTGAATGCACAAAATGCAATCATATAAAACAATCCATTCTGTGTTTCACCTTTATACAGACCTCGATACCGTATATAATCATAGGGCCGGAAGCCAAATGCAAGACACTGCTGTGTCACAAACCAAATTGCCAGCCCACACAATGTACCAATCATGCAATGTTCCTGTCGTTCTTTGGGAATACCTATCAGATAAAAGCATCCAAAGAGTACCAAGTACAAGCCCGGCCATACTGTAGTATTAACAGAAATCAACATCAGAAGCAAAGTTACCATCACTAATCCATAAGCAACTTTTTTCAGTTTCCATTCACGAAAAATATTTTTACGTTCCCACAGAATATAATTAATCAAAAAACCGATACAAACTGCATTTGCTGCACCGGTACTCCATAGTCCCCAGTCGCTTACATACGGTTTTATTACATAAATAAAAATCGGCAATACAATGGCGCTTATCAGTCCTTGTATCCGAGTCACTTTTCTGTGCCAGAACTCTTTTTTCATGGATGGAATCAGAAACAGACTCACCGTAACTCCCACGAGATTGGCAAATATAATTTGTATATGACCGGGAGCGCTTCCCCGCCTCTGGTCAATCACGCCTAAAAAGAGCACACACAGGCTGTACCAAATGATATCTTTATACTTTCTGACATCCATTCTTGCCATATTGGATTTCCTCCAAATATCTCGCCAACGCGTCCTGCCATACAGGAAGTCTGTCAAAACCATTCTCTACCAGTTTATCCTTGCTCATACGGCTGTTAAAGGGACGTGTCGCCTTAGTGGGATACTGGTCGGAAGTCACAGGCGCAACCTCCACCTTGATTCCGGTCTGCTTAAAAATCTCACAGGCAAACTCATACCAGTTGCAGAAGCCTTCATTGGTCGCATGATAAACACCATATTTATCTGTCTGCACCATATCCACCAGAAGCTTCGCCAAATCATAAGTATAAGTAGGAGAACCAAACTGGTCACATACTACCGTCAGTTTATCTCTGGTCTCGCCCAGATTAATCATGGTTTTTACAAAATTTTTACCATTTACGCCAAATACCCACGCAATACGAACAATGAAATATTTCTCCAGCGTATTCTGTACTGCCAGCTCACCCTCATATTTGGTCAGTCCATATACACTCTGCGGGTCTCTCTCATCATCGGGCTCCCAAGGTCTCTCACCCTGTCCGCCAAACACATAGTCTGTACTAATATAAATCATTTTGATGTCCAGCTTTTTGCAGACATTGGCAATATTCTGAGGGCCCTCTGCATTTACCTTACGGCAAAGCTCCTCATTATCCTCTGCTGCATCCACCGCAGTATAAGCCGCACAATGAATTACCGCATCCGGCGCAGCATTGCTGATTACCTTATCTACGCTATCCGCATCTGTAATATCCATCTCCTGAATATCTACACCAACCGCTTCATGTCCGCGAGACTCCAATTCTTTTACCACATCATAACCCAGCTGTCCTTTGACACCTGTCACCAATACTCTCATGTTCATACCTTCCTTTGTCAGTGATGTTTCTATTATAACCACATAAATCAAAATTCACAATAGCTTTTTAACCCTCTATTCCCAGGAGATAGTTCACTGTTTTGCTTAGCGTTCTAAGCTGCATCTTCGGCTGATAAAATCCTGACATCAATCCCTTGCGATAACAATTATTCACTATACAACACATCTGAATCCCCGAATAAGCCGAAGAAATGTAGGTTAAAAGTTCCATGCTGCTAACCCTTGCCTTCAATTCACCGCTCTGCATCTTTTGTTTAATAAAATCAGAGGTGCGTTGCACAATATACTCCATATGCCCAATTCCCTCTGCTCCTGCAAGGATTTTCTCCACACGCTCCGGCGCATTCATGGCAAGCACCGATAATTCAAAATCAATTTTTTCAATCCCCATCAGCTCTGCTGTCATAAACTCTGCCAGCATATCAAAAATCTGATTTGTAATTTCACGGGCCGGAAGCCTGTCTGCCTGTCCAAATATCTCATCCGCCTGCGTTCTGATATTTACCTTTTCCCGCAACGCCTTCAGCATATCAGCAAAAATCTCATCGATATCATGATAGAAACGATAAATTCCGCCCTGGCTCAACCCGGTGCGATTAATAATGTCCTGCATCGTCACCGTACTTACGGTCTTCTCCAGACACAACTCATAAGCAGCATCCGTAATCATCTTCTTTTTATTAATTTTGTATTCTGCGCTGACCTTCGGCATAATCTTCTCCTTATTCTATAGGGTGGTGGCGAGACTGATTAAGGTCTCGTATAACGCATCCATGCCTTCTTTTCCAGGCATATGCCCCTGATTTGAAATGACTTGAAAATGCAGATTAGAATTATCAGAGTTCATAACCACCTGTCCTATTTCTCTTGTAGATGTCACGATATCTGTATCTCCCTGCAAAATATAATAAGGTATCTTTACCTTCATCAAATCCTTTGTCAAATCAATTTTCAAAAGCTCCGGCCAAAGCCGTGTACTTGTGGCTGTTCCATTCACCATGATTGCTTTAAAATCCTTGAACCGATAATCCGGACTTGTAAGCAAGCCTTTGATAATCGCCCCCATAGACACTTTTGTACCCTTCTTACAAAAATAACCTTCTGTATACTTGCGAACACTTCCTGCCACAAGCTGCATATCCTTATCTGTGAAATTCTCCGGCGTAACAGCTCTGATTCGCTTCATTTTATGTTCTGATATCCCAGACCTCTCTAGCGCTGCGAACACTTCCTCATTCAAAAACAGCTTTTTTAAAACCTGTCCCCATACAACTACTGCGTCAACCCCTGAATCTATATTCTGCAAAACTTTCAACGTCAACACGCTTCCCCATGACATTCCAAACAACAAAAACCTATTATCCGGAAAAAATTTCTTTATTTCCTTGATTAATTCTGCTGTCATCTGCACAAAAGAGTCTATACCAAATTCATCTCTCAATTTGTAATCATTAATTCCACATCCCAGCTGATCCCAGTACACCATAATAAACTTATCTGTAAACTCTGGAAACATGCCTCTGCATCCTACCGAAAAAGGAATCGGCGTCCCCGGCCCACCATGCAGACAAATCACCACAGGAAGTTCCTTACTTCGTCCCTCAACCAAAACCTTTTGCTCCATTCCCCCCAACACAAAGGTGTGTACCTGTGAAACCTCATTCTGCTCTATAATCTGCCTTCTCCTCTTATCCATACCAGTCCACCTACCAATATAACGCGCTTCCCTTTTAAATGAATCTATATTCATTTTATATAATGACCAATCTATTGTCAACCAAAACTGAATCTTTTTTCATTTTCGTATAACGACATCTGCCGATACTATGCCGCTCGCCCCTCATTCACAGCAGATGCTCTTAACCTAAACAAAAAGTGTTGCCGCTCCAACATTAGAACGACAACACCTTTTCGTTGTATGATGTATATTTAGATGTTCTTCAGCGTATCGGACAACCTGACAATCTCTTCCAGCTCCTTGTTAACCTTACCCACATCCTCCACTGCCGTCTGGGATATACTAACTCCGGCCTCTGATGTAGCAGCTACTTCCTCACTTACAGAAGACAAATGAGTAATATTATTGCTAATAACACCTGTAGCATTAAGAATATCCTTCATAATTTGCTCTGTTTCGTAGATATTATTGATTAATTCATTAACTTCGGCTTCAATAAGATCAAACTTCTGTTTCGTTTTACCTATCATGCCATCCTGCATATTAATTGCATCACTTGAAATACTAATACTTTTATTGGTCATATCAACATCTGCAACCAAATTAGTAATAATGCCGGTAATCTGATTGGCCGATTCTCTTGTATCTTCAGAAAGTTTTCTTATTTCATCAGCCACAACTGCAAATCCTTTGCCGGCTTCTCCTGCACGTGCTGCCTCAATTGATGCATTTAGCGCCAAAAGATTTGTTTGTGACGCAATTGAAAGAATGGCATCAATTATATTCTTAACAGCATCAACTTTTTGGGAAAGATTATTTATCGCTTCTATTGTGCTCTTATTATTGCAATCAACAATCTTAGCCTGCTCTTCAAGCTCCGAAACAATCTTTGAACCTTCTTCAAGATTATTCTTTACAACATCGGCTGAATCAATCATTCTCTCAATTCCCTTTTCAGCCATATCTGTTTCCTGCTGAATCTCAGTACACATCATTGCCTGGTCCTGTACTGCCTGTGCTGTACTGCCTGTGCTATCCGAAATCTCCTTCATTGCAGAGTCATTAGAATCTATCGCTTTATTCAGCGCATCAAGTAATGTACTTGCTGTTGCAAATCTCTCTGTTATCTCCTCTGCAACTCCATGCATCAACTCAGCAATCTGCTCCTGCTCCCCAACTTTTTGCGATATAACAGCGACATTTTCTTCATTATATTTATAAAGTAACCTCATTGCCTGAATTGAGCCTATACAACATAAAATAACCGTAATGGCTCCAAGGAAAACCAAACTGGCATCGAATGTGCCTGCCCGATACATTCTTATACTGTGTACCGTAAATCCAATTATAATCATTGTATTTCCACCAATAATAATTCGCTTATTGAGGTATGCAACACATACAAACAGTATGATAAAACCATACATAAACACGTATTGATTAACATTAAAAAACGAAACAATAAGAAACATCCCGCCGCCACTTGCTGCAATTCCTATCATTCCCGGCTTACAATCTCTTTTCGTTATGAAAAATACAGTTCCGATAACCATAAGTACAATTATTCCCAGAACCTGTACTCCTCTGCTAAAGTTAAATCCGGACTCCGACACGGCTCCCAGAAGCGTCACAAGCACCACAAAGCATGTAAACATTATCATTGGATATACCACTTTGTTAGACCTGATATAATACTCTCTGGACATACATACACCTACCTTTTTTAGTTTTTTGTATATACATGACTCATCCCCTTTCTTCCAAGGGTACAAACATCTATAATAATTTTACATTATTCTTGGTTCTTAGTCAACAATATACCGACTTATCGCACAAAAAAACTGTTGCTCTAACGATTCAATCGCAAGAGCAACAGCCTCTTTTACCTTACATTATTCAGCATCGCCGGACTCTACAGCCTCGACAACTTCCACTTCCTCAACTACATCATCATTCTCAACTTCCATTTCTTCCTCATCGAAAGCAATTTCCATTGCCTTATCAGTGCTGAGAATTGTATTGCGGTAACTCTTCATACCTGTACCTACAGGAATCAGCTTACCAATAATTACATTCTCCTTCAGACCAATCAGATTATCTACCTTACCCTTAATAGCAGCCTCAGTAAGAACCTTTGTGGTCTCCTGGAAAGATGCTGCTGACAGGAAGGACTCTGTTGCCAAAGCAGCCTTGGTAATACCCAGAATGATTCGCTTACCATCTGCAGGCTCCAGACCTTCAGCAATAAGCTTCTCATTTGCCTCCTCATACTCAAGTACATCTACCAAAGTACCGGGAAGGAACTCTGAATCACCATTATTCTCAATACGCACTTTCTTCAGCATCTGGCGAACCAGAACCTCGATATGCTTATCGGAAATATCTACACCCTGCAGACGGTATACACGCTGAACCTCACGGAGCATGTAATCCTGTACTGCACGAATACCCTTAATCTTAAGCAAGTCATGAGGATTAACACTACCCTCAGTCAGCTCATCACCGGCCTCAAGCATCTGTCCATCCATAATCTTGATACGAGAACCATAAGGAATCAGATATGCCTTAGATTCACCGGTTTCATCATTAGTGATAACAACCTCACGCTTCTTCTTGGTATCTCTGATTTCAGCCTTACCGCCGAACTCTGCAATAATTGCAAGTCCCTTAGGCTTACGAGCCTCAAACAACTCCTCTACACGGGGAAGACCCTGTGTAATATCATCACCCGCAACACCACCGGTATGGAAGGTTCTCATGGTAAGCTGTGTACCGGGCTCACCGATGG
>CAYOGM010000096.1:0-10771 GCA_964403595.1 uncultured Acetatifactor sp.
CCATGGCTGGACTCAGTGCAGTGTCTCTGGGCTTTGGCAGCATTGCCAAGTGGGCAGGTGTTGCTGCTAAAAGTGGAACCAAAGCTGCAAAGGTGTTTGGCTACATGGCCACTATGGGCACTTATATGTCCAACGGTATTGAGTTTGCCCAAAATGGTGTGCAGACGGCGGTTGCGGCTTATGATGCATGGAATGTTTATACCAGTAATGGTAACTCTTTTGGTTATAATGATATCGGCACTGTGGCGAATGTGGGCCTGTCTGCACTGGCGACGATTTGGTCGGGAGTAAATGTTTCCAAAACCAGTAAGTCCGTAAATAAGATGCTGAATGAGGTGGATGCCAGCAGTTATAAGAAGGCAGCCATGCAGCACGGAGATGTGATTAAGGCGAATACTTATCCCACGCCGTGTGGTATTGAGGGTGGACAATGTTTTGTAGCAGGAACGCCGATAAAGACCATAGAAGGCAATAAATATATTGAGGAAATACAGGTTGGGGATTTGGTATATGCTAAAAATCCTGAGAGTGGCGAATGTGGCTGGAAGAAGGTTGTACACCTATTTGTGAAGGAATCCACTACGCTGATACATATCCAAGTGGCTGATGAGGTTATTGATACAACGCCTACACATCCCTTCTGGGTAGATGGATATGGATTTAAGGCGGCTGAGGACCTTGTAGCAGGTGACTATGTTGAATTAGCGAATGGTGTATTGATTCGAGTCAGCAGTGTTGAGAAAGAGTATCTGACTGAGCCGGTTACCGTATACAATTTTGAGGTGGAAGACTGGCACACATATTATGTATCTGATAAAGGGATTTTAGTACATAATATGTGCCTGGTGTCGAATGGTAGTACAACTACTAGTAATAAGACCAGAGTGGTAGTTCTACTAATCAAACGTTATTATTTGGTAATGAATGGAATGATTATTTCTCGGCAAGATATGGTGCAGAAAATATTGACTGGATAAGTAAAAGTGAGGCGGAGTTTGCAACAGAAGGATTAAGATATTCACATTACATAAAGCATGGTTCAGAATTTAAAGGTTTGTATAGAGATGAAATGGAATATCTTGAAGGCGCAAGAAGTGTGATGGCTAATGGATATAAAGTTAGTTATGAATATAAAGGAGAGATAAGAACCGGATATGTTTCTTTTATGGGAAATAACAGCAAAGGAAATGCAAAGTTTGCTTTTGTAGGAACCAATAATCAGGGATATATTACAACATTTCATACAGAAAGTGGAAAAACATTTTGGAAAATGTTGAATAACTCCAATATACCAGTAATAAATGCACAATAGAAAGGAAAGAATAAAATTTAAATGAAATATGAGTGTACAATAATAAATATTGATGAAGATGAGGTAACAATAAACATAGACGATGTGTATATTACTGGCTTCACCAATTCGGGAGTATTAAGAAAAGAAGGAGATAAGGCATTTGTAGAGTTGGTATTATATGATGATATAGAAATATGTATAAGTGATATATCAGAAGCCCAAATAGAAAGGAAAGGCAATACATTTTCATATTCACTATATGGCATATTAGATATCGATAGGTGTATGTTACTATCGCTTATCAATTTTGAAATTGATAAAGATGAATTATTTGATTATGGATTTTTAGATGGGAAGATGGTTAGAATTGATGTTATGAGACTTGATATCCGTTTTGACTAATTCTTCTAATTGCCATTTGGGTGCACATAAGGACACTTGTTATAAGTAAAGTATTAATGTTGCGCTTAAAGAGATTGGGGATATTAGTAATGAGTTGAAGCGATATCCAATAAGCTGTGTTATTTGGGATATTGAAGATATTACAAAACAACCTCCATGGGGAAACAATATAAGTAAGGATATAACGGATTTGTCTAATTATTTTGTTACAAGCGATGGTGAAGATTTTATTACAATTATTCAACATGCCTTAGAGAAGGCAATGGAAATGAAGGTGCCTATAGAAATACAGTCAATATAAACGATAACCTTAATGAAGATGCACTTAAAATCAAGATATGTTAATTGTTTTATATACGAATATGGTGTAAAATAGAACGAAATAGTATTGGAACAATATATGTGTACATATAACAGACATTTTACAGGAGGATAAGCAATGAGTGCAAAGGTATATTTTTCGCGCACAATAACCCCTGAGAAGGTATTGGAGCTTTATAAGCTTTTAGGTAAGGAGCTTACAGGTAAGGTTGCGGTCAAGGTGCATTCCGGTGAAAAGGGGAATCAGAACTTTTTGAAGCCGGATTTCTGGAAGCCGATGATTGACCATGTGAAGGGTACGGTGGTTGAGTGCAATACGGCTTATGAGGGAGAGCGAAATACCACAGAGAAGCATTTGAAGCTTATTACTTATCATGGATGGAGTCAGTATTTTCCGGTGGACCTTTTGGATGCTGAGGGACCGGATTTGAAGCTTGAGATACCTAATGGTAAGGTTATCAAGGAAAACTATGCTCTTATGGTAAAGCATATATCCATGGTGCAGGTGTTCCTAAAAATATCTGGACATCAGACCATGATGAATTTCTGGAGTCTATGGCAGATGCGGCGGGAAGTGTGGTAGATTATTTTAAGGGTAATCTTGTTTATGTAAATGTAATGAAAAATATGAGCGTGGATTGTGACTGCTGTGCGGTGGCAGAGGATCCTTGCATTGCTGATATTGGTATTCTGGTATCAGACGACCCGATTGCCATTGATCAGGCTTGTATTGATTTGGTGTACAAATGCTCTGATCCGGGGAAGCCTCATCTGATTGAGCGTATTGAGAGCAGGAATGGTGTTCACACCATTGAAGCGGCTGCAGCATTGGGTTATGGCAGCAGAGAATACGATTTGATGGAAGTGTAGTATTATGAGAAAAACATACAAGTTAGTGCTTGCCGCACTGTTTATGAGTATAGGGCTTGTTTTGCCCTTTTTGACAGGACAGATTCCACAGGTGGGGAATTTGCTTTTGCCTATGCATTTGCCGGTTTTTTTGTGTGGTTTTATCTGCGGTTGGCAATATGGTGCAGCTGTGGGGCTTATTGTACCTCTGCTGCGTTCCTGTATATTTGGTATGCCGGTGTTGTTTCCGAATGCTGTGGCTATGGCAGCAGAGCTTGCGGTATATGGTTTGGTTGCCGGATTCCTCTATAAAAGGATGAACAAAAAGAATCTTGTGGCGGTATACGGAGCATTGCTCCCGGCTATGCTACTTGGCCGGGGGGCATGGGGCGTGATACAGGTAATATTATTGGGATTTACGAGCAACACTTTTACCTGGCAGATGTTTATGGCAGGGGCATTTTTGAATGCAATTCCCGGGATTATTCTGCAGTTAGTGCTGATACCAAGCATTATGTCCATGATTCATTTGGCGGAACGGTCCGGAAAAAGGGAAAAGTGTATGATTGATGGGCAATCGAATGCAGAAGAAATCAGAACAAGTATGGAATGAATATGGACAAAGTATATATATCAAAAGAAAAGTCGGTTGATTGTGCCGTAGAGTTTGTGAAGGACTATGAGAAGGATAATAGTCCTATATTGATTGCGATTGATGGCAGATGCGCTTCGGGCAAAACGACTCTTGCCGCGGAATTGCAGAATAGATTGGATTGTGATGTGGTGCATATGGACCACTTTTTTCTGCGTCCTGAACAACGGAGTGCCGAAAGGTTAACTGTGCCGGGAGAAAATGTGGACCATGAGCGTTTTTTGACAGAAGTATTGTTGCCCTTAAGCAGAGGCGAATATGTGCAGTACAGGCCGTTTAATTGCAAAAAACAGAGTTTTGATAAGCCCATACGGGTAGGAGACAAAAATATTTGTATTATAGAAGGGGCCTATTCCTGTCATGAGAAGCTTCGGGATTATTATGATTTGCGTATTTTTATGAGTGTGGAGTCTGATGAGCAGATAAGGCGGCTTGTGGCAAGAAATGGTGAAGAGGGTGCAGAGGTGTTCCGAAAGAGGTGGATTCCTTTAGAGGAACAATATTTCGAAGCCTGTGGAATTGTAGATGTGTGTGATTACTGTTTTACAATGTAGAAAGAGGTAGATACCAATGAAAGTAGTTATGGCAAATCTGACCAAGAAATTCCCCAACCGCAATAAACGAATTAAAGATGAAGTGGTTGCGGTGGACCGCTTTAATATTGAGATTCCTGATGGACAACTGGTGGGGCTGCTTGGACCGTCCGGTTGTGGTAAAAGTACAGCTTTGAATCTATTGAGTGGTCTGGTAAAGCCCACGGAGGGCAAAATCTATTTTGGTGAGGATGATGTGACAGCTTTACCGGCTGAAAAGCGTGGAATAGGTGTGGTATTTCAAAATTATGCGCTCTATCCCCATATGACGGTGCGGCAGAATATTACTTTTCCCTTGGAAAATTTACGAGGTGAAGAAAAGCTGACCAAGGAGCAGATGCAGGAGAAAGCTTTAGAGGCGGCTAAGCTGGTGCAGATTGATGAGCTGCTGGATAGAAAGCCGGGGGAACTTTCCGGTGGGCAGCAGCAGAGAGTGGCTATTGCAAGAGCTTTGGTGAAGATGCCAAGACTCCTTTTGATGGACGAGCCTCTTTCCAATCTGGATGCAAGACTGCGTTTGCAGACCCGGGAAGAGATTCGCAGAATCCAAAAGGAAACCGGAATTACAACGATTTTTGTAACTCATGACCAGGAGGAGGCCATGAGTATTTCAGATATGATTATCGTTATGAAGGAGGGTGTGATTCAGCAGGTTGGAAAGCCTCAGGAGGTGTATGACAATCCGGTGAATCTGTTTGTGGCGAAGTTCCTCGGTACACCGCCAATTAATGTGTTTCATGGACAGATTAAGAGCGGACGGCTGTATGTTGGAGATGACGATGTCATGGCGGCGGAAGGAATCTCTGATAAGCCTGTATGGGTGGCAATTCGTCCGGAGGGCTTTGTGTTGAAGGAGGATGGAGCTTTCAGTTGTGATTTGAATCGTGTGGAGGTTATGGGGCGTGATATCAGTGTAGTGTCCTCCAATAAGAATGCAGAGAATGTGGATATCCGTTCCATTATCAGTGCGGAAAATATGGCGCATGTAAAGGGCACGCAGGTGCGTTTTGATGTAAAGCCCGGCAAGGTATTTTTGTTTGATAAAGAGACCGGAGAGCGCATAAGGGGAGAGGTGTAGCCATGGAAAATAATAATAAAAAGGCCTGGCTGTATCTTGCTCCGGCCATCCTGTTTCTTGGTGTGTTTATGGTATATCCTCTGATTGATGTAATGATTTATTCCTTTGAGGAGGGATATAATTTTGCTTCCCAGACTTATTTCGGTGTGGGGCTTTATAATTATTCCTATGTGCTTCATGATCCGTATTTTTTACAGGCGTTGAAAAATACCGTTATTTTGGTGATTTTTACAGTGCCTGTTTCTACGGGAATAGCATTGTTGATTTCTTTGGGATTAAGTTCCATACAGAAGCTTCGGGATTTGTTTCAGACCATATATTTTCTGCCCTATGTGACCAACACTTTGGCAGTTGGTCTGGTATTTATGATTTTGTTCAAAAAGACCCCTTATACGGATGGTCTTATGAATCTGATGCTTGGCTGGTTTGGTATCAGTCCGGTGGATTTTATTAACGGTCCTTATTGGGCTAAAATGTTTGTGTTGTGTTTTTATACCATATGGGTGGTATTGCCCTTTAAGGTATTGGTACTTACCAGTGCACTGGCTTCCGTGAATCAGACCTATTATAATGCGGCAAAGGTGGACGGAACCCCGGGGTGGCGTATTTTTACGAAAATTACATTGCCCATGATTTCTCCCATGTTGTTTTATTTGATTATCACGGGATTTATCGGGGCGTTTAAGGCTTATAGTGATGCGGTGGCATTGTTTGGTACGGATTTGAATGCAGCGGAGATGAATACCATTGTGGGGTATGTGTATGATATGCTGTACGGTAACAGTGGAGGATATCCCTCCTATGCATCCGCTGCGGCTATGATTTTGTTTGCGATTGTGCTTACGGTGACCTGTATCAACTTGCTTGTGAGCAAGAAACATGTGCATTATTCATGAGGTTAGAAGGAATGGGGAAAACGATTGATTTTGAGAAAATAGAGCAGTCTGAAAAGGTGAAACAGACTGTGAAAAAATGCATAATATATGGTCTTTTGACTTTGTGGGCGGTGGTGGTGCTGTTTCCCTTTTACTGGATGCTTCTGACATCGGTGAAAAGCTACAGTGCGTACAGTTCAGAGAGAATACCGCAATTTTTTACCCTTTCACCTACGTTTGAGAATTATATGGATGCCTTTACCACAGTTCCTTTGGCAGGATATTTTCTGAATACTCTGATTTTTACGGTGGCAACCACTGCGCTTATGCTTGTGGTGATTGTTCCGGCGGCATTTGCCTTTGCGAGACTTTCCTTTAAGGGGAAGGATTTGGTGTTTACATTGTTTTTGGCACTGATGATGATTCCCAATGAGCTGGTGATTATCACTAATTATGTAACAATCACGAATTTGGACATGCGCAATACTTTTATGGGATTGATTCTACCCTCGGTGACATCGGTATTCTATATTTATTTGTTGAAGGAGAATTTTGCCCAGATACCGGATGAATTGTATTATGCGGCCAAGGTGGATGCAACTTCCGATTGGAGATATCTGTGGAAGGTGATGATTCCCATGTGCAAGCCAACCATCATAACAATCACGATTCTAAAGGTGATTGAGTGCTGGAATTCCTATGTATGGCCCCGTCTGGTGACGGATGAGGAGGCGTATTTTCTGGTATCCAATGGGATTCAGGAGATTCGGGAAAATGGCTTCGGACGAGAGAATATACCTGCTATGATGGCGGCTGTAGTATCGATATCAGTACCTTTGATTGTGCTGTTTTTGATTTTCCGTAAGAAGATTATGGAGGGTGTGGCAAGAGGAGGTACTAAGGGATGAGAAAAGCATGGAGAAAGGCAGTGTGCCTGCTTACGGCAGCAGTTGTGGGAGTGGGTTCTCTTGCCGGATGTCATGGTACGAAGGAACGGAATGAATTTGTGGTTCCGGATTATTTTGATACCTCTAAGGAGATGGAGATTACCTTTTGGGCCAAGAATGATACCAACAAGCTGCAGACTGCTGTGTATGAACAGGCCATTGCAGATTTTGAAGAGTTGTATCCCAATATTTCGGTGAATATGAGACTGTATACAGATTATGGAAGAATCTACAATGATGTGATTACTAATATCAGTACCAATACCACCCCAAATGTGTGTATCACATATCCGGACCATATTGCAACCTATATGACGGGAAGTAACAGTGTGGTTCCTTTGGATGAATTGTTTGTGCATGAAAAATATGGTCTCGGAGGTAGTGAGGTAAAGTTTGAGGGGCCTGCCAGAGAGGAATTAATTCCGCAGTTTTTGGAGGAATGTGCCTTTGGAGAGGTGCACTATGCCATGCCGTATATGCGTTCCACAGAGGCCTGTTATGTCAATAAGACCTATGTGGAGAAGCTGGGGTATGAGCTTCCTGAGGTTATGACATGGGATTTCGTATGGGAGGTGTCAGAGGCTGCTACTGCCAAGAATGCAGACGGTACCTATGCCCTGAATGGGCAGGAGGTTATGATACCTTTTATTTACAAGTCCACTGACAATATGATGATTCAGATGTTAAAGCAAAAGGGGGCAGGGTATTCCACTGACAGTGGTGAAATCGAAATTTTTAATGATACCACGGAGGGACTTTTGTTTACCATAGCAGAGCATGTGAAAACAGGGGCTTTTTCTACATTTAAGATTTCCAGCTATCCGGCTAATTTCTTGAATGCAGGTCAGTGTGTGTTCGCGGTGGATTCCACGGCGGGAGCCACGTGGATGGGGGCGGAGGCGCCTTTGTCTGATATCAGTGAAGATAAATTTGTGGATTTTGAAACAGCAGTTTTACCTATTCCACAGTATGATACGCAGAATTTACAGATGATTTCCCAGGGACCATCGGTTTGTATTTTTAATAAAGAGGATTCCCAGGAGGTTTTGGCTTCATGGTTGTTTGCCCAGTATTTACTTAGCGACAAGGTGCAGATTGGATATGCCAAAACAGAAGGCTATGTGCCAGTTACCTCTAAGGCGCAGCAGTCAGTTGAATATCAGGATTACCTGGAAAGATGCGGTGAGGACAATGAAACCTATTATGATGTGAAGATTCAGGCATCTAAGCTTTTGTTGGAAAATACAGAAAACACTTTTGTAACACCGGTGTTCAATGGTTCCGCTTCCCTTCGTAATGCGGCAGGACAAATGATTGAGAATGTTGTCAAGTCTGTCAGGCGAAAGGAGACGGTAGATGAGGCTTATATACAGGAATTGTATGAGGATATGGTGGCACTGTATCGCTTGAATACAGATGGTGTCAGCGCTACGCCGGATCAAAAGGCAGAACTCGGTGCGCTCCCGGTCACATCAAAACTGTTGTTGACATGCCTTGCCTTGGTATGGATTTTTATGGGATTATATGTAGGTTGGGGGATTTATAAGAAGAAAAAGCTCGACTAAAACAGAAAATCTGAAGTAAGAAAAATATTGATTTTCCATAAAAAGTATGTATAATGTTCTATGGGTCAAAAATAAGGATCCAGAAAGAGGAGAGAAATAAAATGAAAAAGTTAAGTGTAGTATTGGTAGCGGCTTCCATGGCTATGGCACTCAGTGCATGTGCTCAGACCGGAGGCGAGGATGTAGTAGAGTCTTCTGCTGTAGAAGCTTCTTCTGAGGTATCTACTGAAGTAGCTTCATCTGAGGTGGCTTCTGAAGTATCTTCTGAGGCTGTACAGGATGATGCAACTGCTGTTATGACATATGATGAGTATGTAGTAGCTGATCTTGATACTGAGGTTGTAGTAGAGACTTATGTTCAGGCTAAGCAGTCATGGTGGGAGGACAAGGCAACTCTTTATACTCAGGACGAGAATGGTGCATATTTCATTTATGATATGGCATGTTCTGCAGAGGATTATGAGAAGTTGACTGTAGGTACCAAGATTCGTGTTACCGGTTACAAGGCTGAGTGGGCCGGTGAGGTTGAAATTGTTGATGGTACATTTGAAATCGTTGAGGGTAATTATGTTGCTGAGGCAGAGGATATGACTGCACTTCTCGGTAGCGAGGAGCTTATCAATCATCAGAATAAGCTGGTTTCCTTCAAGGGCATGACTGTTGAGGCATCCAAGGATGCGAATGGCAATGATGTGGCATTCCTTTACAACTGGGATGGTTCCGGTGAGGACGGTAATGACTTGTACTTCAAGGCTTCTATTGATGGCAATACATATACCTTTACCGTAGAGTCTTATCTGTGTGATAACACCACTGATGTGTATGCAGCAGTTAAGAATCTTCAGATTGGTGACACCATCGATATGGAAGGTTTCCTGTACTGGTATGAGGGTGTAAATCCCCACATTACTTCTGTAACTGTAGTACAGTAATTAGATAAGAATAAGAGTGGTCAAGGCTGTGCAGTTGATGTATAATCAATTGCACAGCCTTTTTTGCTACGGATAAGGCAAAATATCCTTGGAAAAACTTCCCAAATAAAATGCAAAAAAATGTAAAACCCACTTGACATTTTATGTAAAGCAAACTATACTAAAAATGTAAAGCGCGCTAGACATAAAAGGAAGGTGGATTATGAACAACATTATTAAGGAATTGAGGAAGGAACGCCGTATTTCCCAGGAGGAATTGGCAAACGCCGTACAGGTGACAAGACAGACCATTATTTCTCTTGAAAACGGTAAATACAACGCATCTCTGCTTTTGGCACATGAGATTGCAAAATATTTTGGTAAAACAATTGAAGAAGTTTTCATTTTTGAGGAGGAAAAATAATGGAAAAGAGTATTGAGAAGAAGATTAAATTAAGAATTGGTTATTGTGCTTTGTTGATTGTGCTGGGCATTGTATCTTTGTATGTGGGAAACTTTGTCCCCTTGGATTCCGGCAATGCGGATTATTCAGCCGGTTATTATACCGGATTGGGATTTGGTGTGATTGCGGCGGCAACTATTACACTTGTCAAAAATGTATTGCTCTTAAAGAATCCCGAGAAGCTGAAAGCAAAGGCGATTTATGAGGCAGATGAGAGAAATAAGATGATCGGTCTTAAAACATGGTCCTATGCAGGCTATGCAATGTTTATACTGCTGTACATAGCCCAGATGGTTGCAGGGGTGTTCAATGTGGTGGTGATGAATACGCTTTTGGTGGTGCTTGCGGTATTTGCGCTGAGCCTGTTTGTTTGCAGGGTCGTACTGACAAAGATTATGTAAAATCTGCCTGAATATGGATTGTTGTGACGTTTTTGTACTTGAAATGAGCAGAATAATGTGTTTAAATAAACTTAATCACTGAAAAGTGCAAAAAGAAGTAGTAGAGGAACTGGAAAGATGAAAGGTTTTGCAACAAAGGGCTTGACAGGCAAACAGAATAGTGTGAGAATTTGCTTGCTTGCTTGCTTGCTTAGGTAAATTTTGTTTTTTTGTAAAATCTAATCATTTTTTCCAAAAGGTAAAAAGACAACAAATGACAGTGTTGCTCAATTGAGCAATGCTGTCGTTTGTTGTCTTTTTTACTACGAAGGAGGATGAAAACATGAGAAAAACAAAACGGAAGCAGAAATTATTTTCTAAGCAGAAACTACTTTCTGCGGTGCTTTGTATTTGTCTGGTAGGCCAGAGTATGACAGTTAC
>CAYOGM010000097.1:0-10746 GCA_964403595.1 uncultured Acetatifactor sp.
ATCAGCCTGAAGCTCCGCAGTAGTATGCTTGCTGATAATACTGCTAATCGCATCCTTAATCAACTCTTCCTTAGCAGCCATTGCTTCTGCTGAACCATAAGTCTTATAATCTTCATGCTTAGTATTGATAGAGAAGGAAATATTGCACACAAGATAATTCTGCTTAGGCGTCTGCCCATCCTCTGCAACAGGCTCAAGGGCAAGAGGTATTGTCATAGAATCAGCAATCGCATACACCTCTGTGTCCGCAAGCGATACATTAGCTGTCTGGTCCGCCTCTCCGGGCTCTGTCAACTCAAGATTAAGTGCCACAGCAATATTGCCGACCAAATCAGACACCTTTTTGTTAGTGCTTGTCACGCTGAACATCATCACAGATGTAAGCACAAGATTCACAACAAGTAATGCCAAGATAATAAATGATAACAAATTTTTCTTCATAGGTAAATCTCCTTTAGGTTATTCCTTTAGGAAGGATTGTATATTCTGATTTCTACACGTCGGTTTTTGCTTCTCCCCTCCGGTGTAGAATTATCAGCAATAGGAATTCTCTCTCCCATCCCCGCATGCTTAAGCCTTGTCTCATCCAGCAAAGTATTCTCTGTCAGATAATAAAATACTGACAACGCTCTTCCACTGGAAAGCTCTTCATTGCTGGGAAAACGCGAGCTGCTTATAGGAACATTATCCGTGTGTCCCTCAATCTCAATGATACCTTGAGCATATCGCTCCAGAATCACGCCAACCTTATCAAGAACCGCATAAGATTCTTCCTTAAGCTCATCACTTCCCGAGTCAAACAAAAGCGCTCCCTTCATGGATAGTTGTACATATTGGGCAGAAAAAGTGACATCTATCTGATCTGCCAACTGCCCCTCCGCCACAGCCTCCTCAATCAATTCTGAGAGCGCCTCATTGTTTTGTAGCTGTTCTTCCTCAATTGCCTCTTTTAAAATCTCAATATCGCCACTGTTCTTATATTCCTCAGTCTTGTCCTCAGGGGACTCTGCATCAGAAAACTTACCGGTACTGTTTATGTACTTATCAAGCTCATTGAGCTGACTCACTCCATTACTGATAAGAAAACCATCTCCAATGGCAGTAGCACCCGCATCAAACACACTAAAAGTACTGCTCATGGATGCTACCAGTTCCTCCCACTTTGACTCTTCGATAGTTGACATGGAAAACAGGAGAACGAAGAAACAAAGCAAAAGGTTCATCAAATCACTAAAGGTCGCCATCCACGCCGGTGCTCCGGGTGAAGGTACTTCTTCCTTTCTCTTTGCCACTTACTCCTCACCTCCCGCAGCTTCTTCAGTTTCTCTATCCTTGGGAGCCAGGAAGGATTTCAATTTCTCCTCGATTACTCGAGGGTTCTCTCCCGCCTGAATAGACAAGAGACCTTCAATCATAACTTCCTTAAGCATCATCTCGGCATCATTATCTGCCTTAAGCTTATTAGAAACGGGAATACATATCCAGTTTGCAAGCAATGAACCGTACAAGGTAGTAATCAAAGCTACCGCCATCGCAGGTCCGATAGCACTTGCATCAGACATGTTATTAAGCATATCTACCAAACCAATCAGGGTACCAATCATACCCCATGCAGGACCTTGGGAACCAAGCACATCCCAGAAACCTATCAAATTCTTGTGTCGGCCCTCAATACTGACAAGCTCTGTCTCCATGATGGCACGTACCAAATCCGGATCTGTACCATCCACTATCAACAGAATACCCTTCTTAAGAAACGGCTCATCCAAGTCAGCAGCTGCCTCTTCCAACGACAAAAGACCCTCTTTACGGGCTACATTGGACAAATCTATAATTTTTTTAATCATATCCGAAGTATTGATAGCCGGCACCTTAAAAATCAATGTAAAACTCTTAAGTCCGGCTATAAAGTCCTGCAAACTTACAGAACACAACGTCGCTCCCAACGCACCACCAAAGGTAATCAGTGCAGAGGGCAAATCCAGATAACTACCGATACCTGCAACACCGGAACTACTGATGATACCGAACATCATCATCGAAAAACCAATTATCAAACCTGCTAATGATGCTATATCCATTAGAAACCACCTCAAACATTCCGCAATTTTCTAAATTATTCTGCAAGAATATCCTTTCTATACAATTTTACTAAATTTTTTATGTCTTGTCTACTTTCTTTTACAATTATTTTTTTTCCTGTGGTCAACGTCAACACAGTATCGGGAGTTTCCTCCACTATTTCCAATAAATGCGGGTTTACCAAAATCTTTACACCATTCAATTTTGTCACTTCTATCATTGCACAACCTCCTTATATGGATTTAAGGGACGGAAAAAAGCACTCTTTCCGTCCCTTTATGCACATCATTTTAAAAAATCAAATTTCCCCCAAATTATCTCTTAAGATTAGTAAGTTCCTCAAGCAGAGTATCTGATACGGTAATAATACGGCTGTTTGCCTGGAAACCTCTCTGAGTTGTAATCATCTCAGTAAACTCAGATGACAAATCCACATTACTCATCTCCAGCTGTCCGGTGGACATATAACCGCCGTTAGCCGTAACATCCACACCAATACCATCAAATTCACCCGAGTTAAGAGTTGCCGAGTAAAGATTATCACCTGCTCTCTCAAGACCGGATGCATTTGCAAAGCTTGCAGAAGCAATCTGACCCAGAAGCTTCGTCATACCATTGTCATAACTTGCATAAATCATACCATTATTCTGAATGGACACACCAATCATATCGCCTAGACGACGTCCGGTTCCAAGTCCGTCCAAATCACCACTGGTAGCACCAATTGTGGATGTACCCTTGTTATCATACATGGAAATCTGAGACAAATCCATTTCAATATTAGCAAAATTAGTGAAACCATCTCCCAAATTTGCAAGATTGAAAAATGCCTTAAAGCTGGTATTATTACCACCTACAGACTCAATGACACCGGTGTCATCATTAAAAATAACCTCATAACCATAGTACACACGTCCACTGGACTCAGCGCCGGTGCCCAATACAGTGTCCAACGAGGGATACTGGTTATTGGCATCATAAACAATCTCATTGATACTATGATTCTCTGTAGTACCATCTGTCATTGTAACAGGAATCTGCAGATTCATAAACTCATCTACAGAACCTTCGTAACCATACGCCTGTGCAATCAATGCAATAGCCTTTTGGTTCTCAGCATCCTTCTCATCATCAGGAGTAGGACTCTTAGTGCTGTAGGGATAGTCGGAATCATTGGTTGCATATACAATCGGAGAACCGTTAGCCTCCAGATTGCCACCACTCCAAGAGTAGCTGCTACCCAGACTGATTGTTGTATTAGTCAGCTGAGTCTGAGCAATTCCGCCACCAAATACAGACATCTTCTGTGCATCCGTCATCTCAACCTCATTGCCCTCGGAGTCGAGAAGCTTATCAAACTCAAGACTGTAATTATTCTGCTCAGTAGACTGTTTGAAAACAAATCTTGCAGTATAGCTGTAACCCAGATTATCATAGAAATTCAGGTTAACAACCTTACCGTTTGCGCTGGTGACATCGGTATCGTTCTTATCCAAAATACCGGAAATATAAGCCTTAGAGGTTGCCTCGGGGGGATAGGTCATATTTGCCGCACTCATAATACGAAGTGCTGTAACCGTATCCTGCTTGATATCTCCTGTGGCCTCGTCAACGCCCCAACCCATTACATTGTAACCGGTACTGGTCATTGCCAGATTACCTGCACCATCCACGTAAAAGGAACCATCTCTGGTAAAGAAATTCTCAGAACCATTAGATACTACGAAGAAATTTTCTCCGGAAATCATAATGTCGAAGGGATTACCGGTAGACTGACTCGCACCCTGTCCGGTAATATTCATATTAATCGCACCGCTTCTTACACCAAGACCAATCTGTCTTGCGTTGACACCACCGGTTCCGGTAGCTGCATTAGGTCCGCTTGCCTTCTGAGTAGTCTGGCTCATCAGTTCACTGAACACGATAGAGCTGGACTTAAACGCTGTAGTGTTTACGTTTGCGATGTTGTTACCGATTACATCCATTTTGGTCTGGTGTGTCTTCAATCCACTAACACCAGAATACAATGATCTCATCATAATGTTTGTCCTCCTATTACTCGGAGCCGCGCCCCCTCTGTCATTCAGGGGCGTCCTGTAAACTTCCTTGTGAGGTCCGGCTTACATAATTACTGCTCCGTTGATATTGGTAAATACATTGTCTGTAGTCTCTGTACTGTCCATGGCCGTTACCACTGTACTATTTGGCACATTTACGATAAATGCCAGTTGGTCTACAATGACCAGCGAATCTTTAATTCCTTTCTGTTGCGCCTTGCGGACACCGTCATTCAACCTCTCCATCTGATTATCACTCAATTCAATGCCCCGGTCATTCAATCTTCCTGTGGCATGCTTTGAAAATCTCAACTGGATGTCTTCATCCGTCTGCCCCTGCAAGGTTTTCTGCATGAGCACATCCTGGAAGGAAATCTGTGTCTTGGATACTTTACTGTCCGTTGTTGCGGAATTTTTTAAGTATCTGTCCTGAATCTGCTCAATAGAAAGGATTTGGTGATTCTGAAAATTCTGATTCTGAATATCCATATTCCTTCCTCCCTTTTACACATCCTGTGCGGGGTTACTCATCGCTATCTTCCAATGCAGCTCTGATTTCCTTAGCCTTCTCGATGTACTTTTTCAAAGAAGTAACCACATCTGATGCAACAAAAGATTTCTCATAATCACTCATATTGTTATAAATCTCTTCCAGTTCATCAATGGTATCCAAATCAGATTCCGCAACATTGCTTACTGCCGGAAGTTTATTTACAGAAATAACAAACTCCTCCGCCTTTTCATATGCAGCCAGATAATCGCTATCCACAACAGTATCCAAATCATCAATGGAGTAAAGAGACTCATTAATAGACAAATACGCTTTGCCATTCTCATATACAACATAGTCAACCTTACCCTGAACATACCTGGTCTCACCATCAGAACCAGTAGTCTTAATATATACTTCTTTGCCTACCAGCTGGCTCGCACGCTGCAAATCCATACTTCCTGCCATATTCTGCATCTGCTCCACCTGTGAGAACTGTGCATACTGGGAAATGTACTCTGTATTAGAGGTCGGTTCCAATGGATCCTGATACTTCATCTGTGCTACCAAAAGCTGCAAAAACGCATCCTTATCCATGTCATTACTGGCAGAACTTGTATTGCTTAAAGAACTTTGGGATGCAGACTCCACAATCTGACCATCTTCAATTGGTGCTACTAATGCCATATCAATCACTCCTTTCTTTCATTCTAAAACAAATACTTATGCGGTATAATCTACCGTCTGTCCGTTTGCAGCCATCATCTCGGCTGTAATGCAATCCTCTTCATCCAACTCTTCAGGCATTTCCATACCTTCAATACCTTCCAGACCGCTCAAGTTAATTCTTCTGGTCCGTGTACGTCCGGCCCCGGTCTCTTCGCTCTGAGGCTGTCTGCCTCTTCCCTGCTCAAGGTTTTGCTCGAACTGATGTGTTTGCACAGTCACTTCAATAGCTTCAACTTTCACACCCTGTTCAGCAAAGCTTTCCTTTAGTTGAACCATCTGACTTTCAAGTGCTGCTTTAACCGTCTCATTCTCGGTAACAAAGTTCGCCGTGAGCACACCGCCTTCGGACGCTACATGAATCTGCAATGTTCCAAGACTTGCAGGATGTAATTGCATTTCCAGACTGGACATATCCGGCTTTACCTGGATTCTCATATAGTCCATAATTTGTCTCATCATTTCCTGTGTCTCTGTGCTCCATGTACTTACAGGTGCTTGTATCTCTGCCGTCTGGGGCTGAGCATTCTCATTTTGAATGGTCTGAAGCACCAGATTGCCGGTATTTCCTGCATCGGATTGATGATTGCTATTCGCTCCGGCATCTTTGCCCTGCTGACCGGTAGTCTCTGTTACCCGATTCTCCGAAGACTGCATCTGTGCCAAAGAATCTTTCCCATCCTCTGCTTCAACACCACTGTCTTTGTCTGCATCAGACTCTGCAAACGATTCTTCCTGTACATCCACATCCTCTGCAACAGGTTCCATAACCTCTTCGCCATTCTGCAGCTGCATCACTGCCTGCATAAGTTCTTCAGGGCTCATGCCCATCGCATCGCTACACTCTTCAAGTGTCGCTCTGCCCTGCTCCATCAACATCTGATAATCTGCATAAAGCTGTTCATTGGTAAGAAGTGCCAATGAGCTTTCCGCTCCGCTTACCTGAAGCAATAAATTGCTTAGATTCTCACTCTGAAGCAAGTCCATGGGCTCAAGGTCCATATCAGCCATAATCGCCTGAACCTCTTCCACTGAGATACCAAAAGTATCTGCAATCTGCTGAATAAGCTCTGCCGTAGCAGTACCTACAGTCTCTGCGACCTTCTCCAATTCTTCCTCGGAAAGTCCATCCGCCTTACGACCACCCGAAAGCTTTTCTGCCTCTTTCCTGCTGATGTCTTTTCTGGAATTGTCCTTAGCTCTCAAGTCATCTCCCGGCTTCACACCATCCTTTTGCTTGACCGCATGTCCAAAGCCGTCTTCTGTTCCTGCATCCGCTCCTGCTGCACCTGCCTGAGAATTCCATACAGACCGAAAACTCTCCTCTGCCACCTTGGAAGCGTTGCCCACAGGCATAACAGCTGAACCAAGTACACTTCCCACATCTTTAACTGATGTAGTTGTCATCGTCCTCCTCCTTTCTGTATGATTTATTATATAGTAGAACACTTACTATATCGGCTTTTAAGAGCAAATACTTAAGATTCGGGGTTCATTATTTTCGTGAGCTTCGCCGCAACTTCCGGATCCATTGCACCCATGATTGCCGCCCTGCTCTCCGCATTCATGGCATTCAAAATATCCGCAACCAATGCAAGGTCACTTTCCATATTTTCAAATATAGCTGCAGCAGCCTTAGGCTTCATCTGAGAATATGTAGCTGCGTAATCCTGAACCTCTTTGCTCTCCTCCATCTGTGCCACAACCTGTTTGTAAAGATATTCTGCTGTGGTAGGATCCATGGATTCAAAATACTTTACATAAGCATCCTCACCGGGACCATTCTCCGCATAAATTACTTCTTCATAAAAATTAGTACGGATACGTTGAAACTCTACCTGCTTCTCCTCGAAGTCCTGAAGTCTCAAAACCTCGGCCTTAAGCGTATTAATCTCCGTATCCTTGTCCTTAGATGCTGTCTGAGCCTGTTCCAACTGTTTTTCCAGTGCCTCAATCTGATCCACAGCATCTCGCAGACTGGTGTAGCCTCCATAACTTTCACCATCTATTGTCTCTGTCAGGGAAGTCCCCGGCAAAATTTTATTCACCACAGGTACATCCTTCAAAAGAGGTGTCAGAACAGAACTTCCCAAACCACCCACATCCATCTTAACCACTACACAAAGAACCACAATCCAAAGAGCAACGATAAACAGTGTAGTAAAAAATGTCGCAACACCACTTCCCTCGTCATCATCATCCAGCTCATCTTCCTTCTTGGCGATTTCCTTCGCTCTGCGTTTCGCCTCCTTCTTCTGAGCCTTCTGGTCTCTCTTTAACTGTTTTTTCTCTTCCTGTAGCTTCTTTTTTTCATCTAAAGCCGCCTGCTCCTGAGGCAATCTCTCTTTTGCCATAGCCTTACACCTCTTGTTTCTGACCATAGGTGTAACTGGTCAGTTCATCTATTACCTTACTCTCCGCGCGATTTTCTTCCCGCAGAAATTCCTCAAACGCTTTCTCTCTAAGTGTCTCCTGAGTTTTTCTCTCCTGCATGGCCTCCGTCATGCGAAGCCTTGCCTTTTCAAGCCTTCCGGCTGCCTTGTCCACCTCTGCCCTCTGAGCACCCACAAACCCTTCCATGGTGAGAATTGCATTTTTATTTTCTTCCAGTTCCCGAATATTAAGCGTTCCTTCGCGAAGCGTTCGAGCCTGTTCCTCATACCCCCGCTTTCTCTCAATCAACGCCTCCAGCTTCTCCTCTTCCTCGTCCAACTGCATACGAGCTGTAGAAAAATCCTGCTTAGCCTGATCCTCCATCTTTTGCTTGATATTCAGTATATTTTGCAACTTATACTTAAACTTCGCCATACCATCTCCTACAGCAAAACCAACTCCCCCTACCGGAACATAGCCTGCATACGTTCAGAACTTTCGTCGAAGTCTATTTTCTCTTCCGTCTCCTGACACAAGAATTCATTCACCTCGTTAATTTTGCTGATTGCATAGTCAATGGCCGGATTACTACCACTCTTATAGGCACCAATATTGATTAAATCCTCTGCCTCATTATAGGTCGCCAACACATTTCGAAGCTTACCTGCTGCTTTTTTGTGTTCTTTATCCGCCACCTGACTCATACATCTGGAAATACTCTGCAGTACGTCGATGGCAGGATAATGATTTCTATGAGCCAGCTTTCTGTCCAGAACAATATGACCGTCCAGAATACTTCTCGCCGTATCTGTGATAGGCTCGTTAAAGTCATCACCATCCACCAGCACAGTGTACAGTCCCGTAATGGAGCCCTTGGAATCTCTTCCCGCCCGCTCCAAAAGCTTGGGCATCTCCGAATACACACTGGGTGGATAACCTCTTGTCACCGGCGGTTCTCCACTGGCAAGTCCGATTTCTCTCTGAGCCATGGAAAAACGCGTTAGCGAATCCATCATCAAAAGCACATCTCTTCCCTGGTCTCTAAAATACTCCGCAATGGCTGTAGCTGTCTTAGCTGCCATCTTACGCTCAAGAGCAGGACGGTCTGATGTCGCCACCACTACAACAGAGCGTCTCATACCTTCCTCGCCCAAATCTCTCTCAATAAATTCCCGCACCTCTCTGCCACGCTCACCAATCAGAGCAATGACATTGATATCCGCTTTGGTATTTCTTGCAAACATACCCATCAACGTAGACTTTCCCACACCGGAGCCCGCAAAAATTCCAATTCTCTGGCCTTTGCCAATAGTTATCAGACCATCTACAGCTCTCACACCAAGAGACAGAATTTCATCAATAATCGCCCTGCTCATAGGGTCAGGAGGATTGGCATCCACCGGATATTCCGGCCCACAAACCTCAGTACCATCCACAGGCTTTCCCAAACCGTTCAAGGTCTTGCCCAAAAGTTCATCCCCCACCGTCACAGACAGGGGATAACCAGTGTTTTCAACAATGCAGCCAAGACCAATTCCCTCCACATTATCATAGGGCATCAGCAATGTCTTTTTATCCTTGAACCCTACCACTTCAGCCACAATCGGAGCACAGCCCAGTTCCTCATCAGGAATAATCCTGCACAAATCTCCAAGCTTGGCATCCGGTCCGGCAGACTCAATGGTAAGTCCAACTACATTTACCACCTTGCCCAGTCTGCGAAAGTAGGTTCGCTCCGCCATATTCATATATTTCGTATAATCAATCTTTGGTGCTCTCAAGCAAACCTCCGTCCTAAGACCTCTCATAAGACAAAAGTCTTAACTTCCGACCAAGCTCCTCCAACTGCGCGCCAAGCCCGCAATCGAAAATCCCACTGTCGGTTTCTATCATACACTCATTTTTCTTCAGCGTGATATCCTCTATCAATTCCAAAGTTGCACCGGGTGAAGCAAGTGCTGCCACCAATTGTTTTTTCTCCATGCTCACATAAGGATAATCCTCCGATGATACATGTACCAAAAAATCTCTGCCACCCTCAATTTTGCGAAGAGCCGCTGTGAGAAGATTCAGCAAAAGCCCTCTGTAGGAAGAAAGCTCTACCTGAAACAAATGTTCATAAATTCCGGTAAGAGCATCTATCATTTCTATTTCTGCGCCCTCAAGAAGTCTTTCATACTCCTCCTCCAACGCTACAGCTTTACTTCGAAACTCCTGTTTTGTCCGAGCAAGTTCTTCATCCGCCTTCTGCCTGCCTTCAGCATAACCTTGTGCTTTGCCCTGCTCAACTGCCTTGGCACGTTCGCTATTAATCTGCGCCTGCGCCGCGCTCAGAACAGCCTGTCTTTCCGCTTCAGCCTTCTCCTTGGCTTGTGCAAGAATCTGCTCCGCATCTGCTCTTGCCTGTTCCACAGCCATGTCAACTTCTTCAGAAGCCTTTATCACATTGCCGGACGTTTCAGCATCATCTTCCGCCAAAAGCCCTTCCACGCGCTCTGCGTTTAAACCTGCCGCAAATCCGTCCACGCTGTTACCCGCTACAAATCCTGCATTCTCAGGCCGATTCATCTTGGCAGTCAAAGCCTCAATGCGTTTTGACACCAGTTCATTTGTATCAATTATTCGTTTCTCGCCATCCTGAAACGAAGCGTATCCTAATTTCAAAAGATTACTAGACAATAATCTCGTCACCTCCACCTCTGGAAATAACGATTTCGCCCGCATCCTCCAGCTTGCGGATAATATTTACAATCTTCTGCTGCGCTTCCTCTACATCCTTCATTCGAACAGGGCCCATAAATTCCATGTCCTCCTTGATCATCGTAGCAAGACGCTTGGACAGATTGTTGAAAATCGCCGTCTGTACCTGTTCATTAGCACCCTTGAGCGCAATTTCCAGATCATTGTTATCCACATCACGCAGCACACGCTGAATCGCTCTGTCGTCCAAAAGCAAAATATCCTCGAACACAAACATTTTCTTTCGGATTTCGTCTGCAAGTTCGGGATCTTCGATTT
>CAYOGM010000098.1:0-10736 GCA_964403595.1 uncultured Acetatifactor sp.
GATTTTACTTTAAGCAAAAAGCATGAAATGGCGAGAGCGCTCTTTAGAGAGTTCGCTGAAAAGGAAGTAAAGCCCCTGGCACAGGAAGTTGACGAGACAGAAGAATTCCCCCGTGCAACCGTTGAGAAGATGGCTAAGGCAGGCTTTATGGGAATCCCTGTACCCAAGGAGTACGGTGGACAGGGCTGTGATGTTTTGACATATGCAATGTGTGTTGAGGAACTGGCAAAGGTTTGTGGTACCACCGCAGTTATTGTATCTGCTCATACATCCCTCTGCTGTGACCCTATTCTGACCTACGGAACCGAAGAGCAGAAGCAGAAGTATCTGCCGGATTTGGCAAGCGGACGTAAGCTTGGCGCATTCGGACTTACCGAGCCCGGTGCAGGAACCGATGCACAGGGTCAGCAGACCAAGGCAGTGCTGGATGGTGATGAATGGGTACTGAACGGCTCCAAGATTTTCATTACCAACGGTAAAGAGGCAGAGGTTTATATCATCTTTGCCGTAACCGGAATCATCGAGAAGAAGGGCAAATCCTTCAAAGAGATTTCCGCTTTTATCGTAGAGAAGGACACTCCCGGATTCACCTTTGGTACGAAGGAAAAGAAGATGGGTATTCGTGGTTCTTCCACCTATGAATTGATTTTCACTGACTGCCGCATTCCCAAGGAGAATATATTGGGACAGCAGGGCAAGGGCTTTAATATTGCAATGCACACTCTGGACGGCGGACGTATCGGTATTGCGGCACAGGCACTGGGAATCGGCGAGGGTGCTCTGGAGAGAACAATGGCTTACACTCAGGAGAGAAAGCAGTTCGGACGCTCCATCAGTGCGTTCCAGAATACTCAGTTCCAGCTGGCTGACATGGCTACTAAGGCTGCTGCAGCTCAGATGCTGGTTTACAAGGCTGCATGCACCAAGGACCAGTACACCAAGGACAAGAAGACTTCTTACGGCGTAGAGGCTGCCATGGCTAAGCTGTATGCGGCAGAGATGGCTATGGAGGTTACCACCAAGGCGGTTCAGCTTCACGGTGGTTACGGCTACACAAGAGAGTACGATGTGGAGCGCATGATGAGAGATGCCAAGATTACCGAGATTTACGAGGGTACTTCCGAGGTACAGAAGATGGTCATCTCCGCGTCCTTGCTTAAGTAAGACGGCATAAGATTTTGGGTTTTGCAGTTTCATGCTTGCATGAAACTGCGAAAGCAAAAATCTTGAGCGCGATGCAGCGCAAGCGCGCGACCGAGGAAACGCAAAGTGTTTTCGAGGGCCGTCTTATGATAGATGCAAGAGAGTTAAGAATATTAAAAGGAGTGAAAATACAATGAAAATCGTTGTTTGTATAAAGCAGGTTCCCGATACCAAGGGCGGTGTAAAGTTTAATCCCGACGGTACTTTGGACAGAGCTGCCATGATGACAATTATGAACCCTGATGACAAGGCCGGCCTTGAGGCTGCCCTTCGTCTGAAGGATGCAGACCCCGACAATACAGAAGTTACCGTGCTTACCATGGGTCTCCCCAAGGCGGAGGATGTACTGCGTGAGGCATTGGCAATGGGAGCAGATAAAGGTGTTCTTGTGACCGACAGAATGTTAGGTGGTGCAGATACTTGGGCTACTTCCCAGACTTTGGCAGGTGCTCTTCGCAACCTTGAGTATGATTTGATTATCACCGGACGTCAGGCTATTGACGGTGATACCGCACAGGTTGGCCCTCAGATTTCCGAGCATCTGGATATTCCTGTTATCTCCTATGCACAAAATCTGAAGGTCGAAGGTGACAGTGTTGTGGTTGAGCGTCAGTTTGACGACAGATATCATGTGCTTAAGGCAAAGATGCCTTGTCTTGTAACTGCACTTGCAGAGTTAAATGAGCCCCGTTACATGACTCCCGGCGGAATCTTTGAGGCTTGTGATGCAGAGATTACCGTATGGGGCAGAGCAGACCTTAAGGATGTTGAGGACAGTAATTTAGGTCTTAAGGGCTCACCTACCCAGATTGCAAAGGCTTCCGATAAGGTTCGTAAGGGTGCCGGTGAAAAGGTTACTTTGGATACCGCAGAAGCAGTTGACTACATTGTGGGCAAGTTGAAAGACAAACATGTTATCTAAGCAGACGGAGGAAAATACAATGAATTTAGCAGAATATAAAGGTGTATATGTCTTCGCACAGCAGGTAGACAATGTGTTAAACGGAATTGCTTTTGAGCTGATTGGCAAGGGTAAGGATTTGGCTGAGGCTCTGGGCACGGATGTGACTGCTGTACTGGTGGGTAGCGATGTAAAAGGACTGGCTGATGAGCTGGCTGCTTATGGAGCTGACAAGGTTATCGTTATCGACGATCCCGAATTAAAAGAATATAGAACGGAACCCTATGCGCATGCGTTGGCTTCTGTAATTGAGAAGTATAAGCCGGAGATTTTCCTGGTAGGTGCAACTGCCATCGGCCGTGACTTAGGCCCTCGTGTTTCCGCAAGAGTACACACCGGTTTGACCGCAGACTGTACTCAACTTGAGATTGGTGATTTCCCTATCAACCCCATTCCCGGCAGAGAGCAGAAGCATAATCAGCTTCTTATGACCCGTCCTGCATTCGGTGGCAACACCATTGCTACCATTGCATGTCCGGAGTTCCGCCCTCAGATGGCTACGGTTCGTCCCGGTGTTATGCAGAAACGTGCGAAAGTAGAAGGCGTCAAGGCAAATATCGAGGAGTTCAATCCCGGATTTACTCCCGATAACAAATACGTTGAGATTCTGGAAATCGTAAAATCCGTAGCTGAGACTGTTGACATCATGGATGCCAAGATTCTGGTAAGTGGCGGACGTGGTGTAGGAAGTGCTGAGAACTTCAAGCTTCTTGAAGATTTGGCAGAGGTTCTTGGCGGTACAGTAAGCTGCTCACGTGCTGTAGTGGATGCAGGCTGGATGTCCAAAGACTACCAGGTGGGCCAGACAGGTAAGACCGTTCGACCCAATCTGTATTTTGCAGTAGGTATCTCCGGTGCAATTCAGCATCTGGCAGGTATGGAGGAGTCCGATGTGATTATTGCGATTAACAAGGATGAGACTGCTCCTATCTTTGATGTGGCCGATTACGGCATTGTTGGAGATTTGAACAAGATTCTTCCTGCACTGACTGAGAAGTTAAAGGCTGAGATGTAAAATCTTCATATATGGTATAGGTTGACAAGAGCCCTGCATTGCCGAAAGGATGTATGCAGGGCTCTTGTTGCATAGTAGCTGTTTATCGTGTATAATATTATGGTGAAAGTTTTTAGGAGGACTGTATGAAACGCAATGTGAGCCTGGCGGATATTTCCGATGGAAAACTATACAATGAAAATGATATGGTGAAGGCGGACTGCCATGGCTGTAATGGGTGTAGTGACTGTTGCAGGGGGATGGGTGATACCATTTTGTTGGACCCTTATGATGTCTGGCGGCTGACAACAGGACTAGGGAGAGATTTTGCGGATTTCATTGATAAAGAGGTTGCATTGGGTGTGGTAGATGGTTATATTCTGCCTCATCTTAGAATGGTAGGAGAGACTGAGCAATGTGCTTTTTTGAATGAGGAGGGAAGATGCTCTGTTCATGGGTTGCGTCCCGGAATCTGTCGTCTGTTTCCTTTGGGCAGATATTATGAAAATGGTGAATTTAAGTATTTTCTCCAGACAGGAGAATGCGGTGCCGTGCACACCAAGGTAAAGGTGAGCAAGTGGATTGACACACCGGACCGGAGTCGTTACAGGGACTTCGTCACCTGTTGGCATTACCTGCTCAACGATGTAGAAGCACGTTTACAAAATTGTGGTGATGATGCTTTTGCCCGCAACCTGAATTTGATTTTATTGCAGACCTTTTATCTGACACCCTATAATGGGGAAGAGGATTTTTATCAACAGTTTGAACAGCGAAAGGAGAGATTCTATGCATTCACCCCTTGAGATAGCAAGAAGTTTTGTGGAGATAGGTATTCATAAGGTACGTATTTCTGCTCTTAAAATGGTTGTTTTGGGTATTTTTGCGGGTATGTTTATCGGGTTTGCGGGTATTGCGTCCAATGTGGCGGGGACTACCGTTGCGAATGCCTCCATTTCCCGCTTGATAAGTGCATGTGTGTTCCCGGCAGGAATGGCCATGGTGCTGGTAGCGGGAAGTGAGCTTTTTACAGGAAATAATTTGATTATTATTTCTGTGTTGGAGAAGAAGGTTAAAGTTTGGGAAATGCTTAAGAACTGGTTTTTTGTATTTCTGGGTAACTTTATCGGAGCTGCATTTGTGGCAGGCATGGTGGTTTATGGAGGTACACCGGAGTTGTTTGAGGGGGCATTGGCGGACAAGATAATTGCATCGGCGTTGTCGCGTGTGAATCAGACATTTACAGAGGCGCTTGTCAGAGGTGTTCTTTGTAATATTTTAGTATGTATTGCGGTTTGGGCAGCTTTTGCAGCCAAGACGGTGTCAGGTAAACTTCTCATGAGTTTCTGGCCGGTTATGATTTTTGTGCTTTGCGGATTTGAACATAGTATTGCTGACATTTATTTTGGGGTGGCAGGTATTCTTACCGCCGGCGAATACGGTGTTGTTGCGGAAGGCTTGACCTGGGGGAGCTTTCTTTTGAATAATCTGCTTCCGGTAACTTTGGGGAATATTGTAGGTGGAAGTGGCATTGTGGGTGCCGGTTACTGGTTCCTGTTCCTGCGGCATACACCCGGTTATGCATTGCCGATTCAGGCTGAGCAGAAGGAACTGGATATTGCAGAGGAATACTAGGACGAAGATTGGCGTTTTTTTCACATTTTTCGTTGAAAAAAAGGCATGGCTATAGTAAAATGAATCTGTGAAAAACTGACAAAGATGAGGGAATTGTGAATGTACAAAAGTAATGCTTATGAAATAAAAGTGAATATTAAGACCTTCGATATTGTCTCTGCAAATACAGCATTTTATGCATTCGTGGGCAACAGACTTTACAACACCTTTGATAAATTGGTGGAGCCTTCATGGGTAGAGCTTTTGCCGGAGTATATTGAACAGGAACAGACAGTTATTTTACCCCTTCGGACGGACGATGGGGGGAGTAAGAATACCTTGGCTTTGTTTGAACGCTGTGAGAATGAGGATTTTGCGGACATCAAAATGATTCTTTTGGATAAGATGCAGGAATGGGAATGGAACCTCAAGAATCAGGTGACCAAAAAGAACGCGATTCTCAGACTTTACAACGACTACTATTTTGAATATGATGCGCTTCAGGATTGTATACGAGTTTATGCGGCAGACCGGTTTGAGCAGAATATTTTGGCAATGTCCTTGGAAACCTTTGAAAAAAAGCTTCTGGAGCGTGCTGATGAAAGTAATATATCCGATGTAAAGAAGCTGGTGGACATATTGGGAAACGGTGGCGAACGTTTTGCGATTAATATTGCAGGAGACATTCTTAATATACGTGAAACTGCGTATACTTTGATAAAAGGGCTTTCTGTGTATGAAGATGGTGAATATGTATACACTACCGGTTATATACATTTTTGGAGTGAGAGTGCCACTGCTTCGGAGGATAACAGGCCTGCACTTGAGAGAGATTATCTGACAGGGGTGCTGACGAAGGCAGAGATTACCAAGCTGGTGGTGAGCACGGTTGATGAGAAGAAAACAAAAAATGTTACACTGGCAATTATTGATATTGACTATTTCAAAAAGGTAAATGATGTTTATGGTCATATGAAGGGTGATGAGGTGCTAAAAAGGGTGGCATCCATCATCAGACATGAAGTGCGTGACACGGGACTTGTAGGACGATTTGGCGGAGATGAGTTTCTGGTTCTTTTTTATGATGCCTACGACATGGAGACCATGCGTGAGCGTCTGCGTAGTATCCGAACCAATGTGGCGGTTAATCCGGTTAAAGCAGATAACGGAGAGGAGATTGCACCGACTTTATCAATTGGTTGTGCAGCATATCCTAAGGATGCAGACAATTATGAAGATTTATTCTTTTTAGCTGATTTCGCGCTTTATCGTGCCAAGGAAAAGGGAAGAAACCGATATATTATTTTTGATAAAGCCAAGCATGGTACATTGGAAGAAATTCGTAGTGTCAGAATGGGAGAGAATCAATTAAACAGCCGTGGTAATATGTCTCCGGCTGAGCTTGTATGTGCTATGCTTGATAAGGTTTATGCAGGAACAGAATATCCATTGTCCAGTTTGTTGGATGACATATCGCTGAACATGAATATCCAGCGTGTGATGTTGTATGCCGGAACACCGTTTGAGCTTGTGGGTATGGCAGGTGCAAACCGCTTGTCAAAGGATGTGGTTGAAAGTACAATAGATTATTTGGATATGCCGGAGCTTACAAAATTGTATGACCGGACAGGTGTTATAGTGTATAACAATATCAAGCGAATTGCAAACACAAGCACAGCGCTTTATGAGAAGTTGCAGAAACAGCAGATTATTTCCTTTGTGCATATTCGTTTTAAGGACAGGCATGGCACGGAGGCTGTTTTGAGTCTGGAGTTTGTGAAAAATATTATGACATGGAATGAGACCCACATTCCCTATTTCAGACTGTTGACTAAGATTTTGTCTGAGTATGATTTGGGGAGTATTACGTAATGATTGCGTAGTTAGAAAGGAATGGAAATGAGCCTTAGTGAGAATTTGAGACAGTGCAGGATTGTGATTCGGGAGGTCGCACAGGGCGAGACGATTGCAGATACTATAATTATTGCTCATGATATAGAGAGCGGTAAGATAGAGATAGAAACGGATGTTTTTAATGTGGAAGAAGGCTCCGTTATCAGTGCATTGGTTTTCAGTAAGTCAGGATTGTTTGAGACTCAGGGAACTGTAGGAATCAGGGAGGGCAATAAATCAGCTATTGTTCTCTACGAGGGTTCGGATAAGGATGACCGTCATGCGGTGCGCTATCAGGTAAATATCAATGGTACTGTTGATATGATTACGAGACAGAATGAGAAAATTTCTGAAAATTTCGATATTACGATTCTTAATATGAGTTCTATTGGTCTTTTGGCTCAGGCACCTGCAGGGCGGATTAAGGATGAGGATAACATTCGTTTTGCTGCAGTTACAAAGGGGCAGAGAATTATTATCACTGCTCATGTGGAACGTGTAGAAACTTGTGAGAATGGTAAGGAAAATGTGGGCTGTACCGTTCAGCTGGTGAATTTAGGATAGAGATTAAAGAGGCACACAGTGGATAAAAAGTATCGTAACGAATTAAAATATGTCTGTACGGAAGCACAGCTTCAGATGATAGAACACCGTATCAGTCAATATTGCCGGAAAGACCTGCATGCGGGAGATGATGGGATTTATAATATTCGCAGTGTTTATTTTGATGATATTGCCAATACCTGCTTTTATGAAAATGAGGACGGTGTGAATTCCAGAGAGAAATTTCGGATTCGTATCTACAATGCAGACACAGAATATATCACACTGGAATGTAAGCAGAAGCAAAATGGCAAGAATCACAAAGATAGTTGTTCTTTGACCAAAGAACAATGTGAGGCAATTTTGCAAGGAACTTTTTGCTGGGATATGGTGAGCGGGCAGGAGCCGGAAAGAGGACAGGCGGAGCTTCTGAGAAAGTTTTATTTGAAATATAATACACAGTATATGCGGGGGAAGGTTATTGTGTCTTATGAACGTACCCCTTATATTTATGGAGCCGGAAATGTACGGATTACTTTTGACAGAAATATTGCAGGTTCTTCCGATGTGCAGGATTTCCTGCAACCGATTGTAAATGGAAGACCGGTGATGCCTGTGGGAGCACATGTTTTGGAGGTTAAGTACGATGAACTTTTGCCGGATTTTCTAAATAATGCAATGCAGCTAGGGACGCTCAGACGGGCAACCTATTCCAAATATTATATTTGTCGTAAGTTTTGTGGATAAAAACACAAGTCGGATTACAAGTGAAAATACAGGTTATGAATACAAAGGAGTTAAGAGTTAGATTATGGGATTTAAGGATGTACTGAAAAAATCATTTTTAGAGGGTTTTGTAGCCAGTGATTTGTCTACCACCACAATTGTGGTTGCATTGGCAGTTACCGCTGCAATAGCGGTGTATATTTTTGTGGTGTATCGCTTGATGAGCAGGAATTCTTTTTATTCCAAGGGATTTAATATTTCTCTGGTCGCTCTTGCGATTATTACGGCATCCATTATTTTGACGATTCAGTCCAGCGTGGTTATTTCACTGGGTATGGTGGGTGCACTTTCGATTGTGCGTTTTCGTACAGCGGTGAAGGAACCGCAGGATTTGGTGTTCCTGTTCTGGTCCATCTCCACAGGTATCATCTGCGGAGCAGGGCTTTTTGAGGTGGCGATTATCACCGCAATTCTTGTGACCGTTGTTTTGCTTCTTTTGGAGCTGCTTCCTGCAAGAAGCGAATCCATGCTTTTGATTGTCAATGCAGACGATTGTGATGTGGAAGAGGAGCTGATGAAGGTAGTAGGAGGACATGCTAAGAAGCCGCATATAAAGTCCCGTAATATCAATGCACATGGTTGCGATATGATTGTAGAGCTGTGTGTGAAGGAAGGCGGCAAACTGGTGAAGGAAGTTAGCGTTATCAAGGGTGTGAGAAACGTATCCTTGTTGTCCCATGACGGCGAAGTGACTTATTAAAATGTTGTATAAGCAGAAATTATATAACATATAATAAAATAATATGAGTTAATAACTTGTTTTGTACAGAATGCAGGTGTATAATAAGCATGTTTGATAAATTTGTTTTTAACAGGACTGCATAGAGAACGCAGAGACCTGTAGAATGGAGTAAAAATGGAAAGAAGAGTAGGAACTGTTTCAAGAGGTATTCGTGGTCCCATCATTCGTGAGGGGGACAATTTGGTGGACATCACTGTAGACAGCGTTCTGGCTGCTGCTGAGAGCGAGGGCTTTGAACTCCGTGACAGAGATGTTGTAGCGCTTACCGAGTCCATCGTGGCACGTGCACAGGGCAATTATGCATCTGTTCAGGATATTGCTGCTGATGTGAAGGCAAAGCTTGGCGGAGAGACGGTAGGTGTTATCTTCCCCATCCTTTCCCGTAACCGTTTTGCAATCAACTTGAAGGGTATTGCAATGGGCAGCAAGAAGGTTGTTCTGATGCTCAGCTATCCCAGCGATGAGGTTGGTAATGCATTGCTTACCTGGGATCAGTTGGATGAGGCAGGCATCAATCCCTATACAGACGTTCTGACTCTCGCAAAGTATAGAGAGTTGTTCGGTGAGAACAAGCATGAGTTTACCGGTGTTGACTATGTTCAGTACTATTCTGATATCATCACTGAGGCAGGTGCAGAGGTTGAGGTAATCTTCGCTAACAGAGCACAGGCTATTCTTGATTATACAGATTGTGTTATCAACTGTGACATTCACACCAGAGTGCGTACCAAGCGTCTTCTGAAAGAGGCAGGTGCTAAGGTTGTATGTGGTTTGGATGACATTATGACCGCTTCAGTCAATGGTAGCGGTTTCAATGCAAAGTACGGTTTGCTTGGTTCCAACAAGGCTACCGAGGACAAGATTAAGCTCTTCCCTCAGGAGTGCAAGCAGCTGGTGTTGGATATTCAGGCTTCTCTGCTGGAGAAGACCGGTAAGCATGTTGAGGTTATGGTATATGGTGACGGTGCATTCAAGGATCCTCAGGGTAAGATTTGGGAGCTGGCTGACCCTGTAGTTTCTCCTGCATTTACCGATGGTTTGATTGGTACTCCCAGCGAGCTTAAGCTTAAGTATCTTGCAGACAATGATTTTGCAAACTTGAGCGGTGCAGAGCTGAAGGAAGCTATTTCCAACAGCATCAAGACCAAGCAGGCTGACCTGGTAGGAAATATGGCTTCTCAGGGAACCACCCCCAGACAGCTGACGGATTTGATTGGCTCTTTGTGTGACCTGACTTCCGGTTCCGGTGACAAGGGTACCCCCATCATTTTGATTCAGGGTTACTTCGATAACTTTACAACCAACTAATAAATTTTGATAAGTGTGACAAGGCTGCTACCTTCGGGTGGCGGCCTTTTGTGATTTGAGTTGTAAAACTACACTTATTATAGTAAAATAACTATATACAACTTGCTAAGGGACTATTTAAGTTTGATGGATAGCAATATGTACGAAAGAAGCGGGCTCGCAAGGCTTAGGGGTAAAAGGAGGGTGCTTATGGAAGTGAAAAATGAGAAGCAATCTGTTTGGGGAAGCATCAAAGGAAGAATTATTCTTTATGCAGCATTGAGTATTATTGTGATTATTGCCGTAACCGCAGTAATTAACAGTATTGTGCTCAAAGACGCGTTAAAGACCAGCGAGCATAATGTGCTGACGGCAGAAGCGGAGGGCACCGCTGACGTTATCGACGAATGGCTTGTGAGACAGGCAGGTATAGTCGAGACAATGAAAAGCGCCCTGCAGAACATGGATAAGGAAGATACGGAAGCCATTATGGACTTTTTGGAGGTTAATCTGGCCAACAATGAGGATGCCCTTATGTATTATTGCTGTTTTGGATATAATGGTGGTGTTCTTCCGGCAGACCATTCCAGTCTTGACCTTGACCCAACAACCAGAAGCTGGTGGATGGATGCAATTGCAAAGGGAGGGCTGATATACACAGCTCCTTATACAGATTTTGCCACAGGGCAGATGATTGTATCCATTGCAGTGCC
>CAYOGM010000099.1:0-10707 GCA_964403595.1 uncultured Acetatifactor sp.
CTCCTGCTACCACACAGGTTGGTAAGGTTTTGATTATGCCTGCGTCATAGGTATGTTCTCCTGTTGCTGGAATCTCTGTAACATCCGCTTTTTCTGTACAGCCTTTGTCTGTACAATGACGAGATTTGCTGCCTGGTTTAGTGCAGGTTGCCGGATTGTCAATGGTATATTCCGTGCTAAAAATATGTTCATTAGAATCACTGCTTGAAGAAATCGGCTTAACCGTATAACCATATTCTTGTGCATAATTTGCTGCTTTTGAACCCGTGGCAGCATATACAATCAGCGTAGATTGACAATAGTCAAAAATATATTCTCCAATACTTGCAACACTCTGAGGTATTTCTATACTTTCTAAATTCGAGCAAGCTGCAAATGCACCTTCCTCTATACTTGTTACAGTATTTGGTATCTTTACATTTGTCAGATCTTTGCATCCACCAAATGCATATGTTCCAATTCTTATTACTCCTGCCGGTATTACAACATTGCCTGAACATACATATCCATCGATCAAAATATTATTAACAATCACTAATGGATCTTGTTCTCTTTTATTGTTCATCCATAGCGTCCCTTCAAAAGCGTTATACCCGATCGCTGTTACGCTTTGTGGTATCTCCATTGTTGCTAAACTACTACACTCATAAAAGGCTTTATCCTTCACAGTGGTTATATTGCCTAAAAATTTCACTTCTTCAAGATTTGTACACCCTTGAAAAGCTCGTTCATATATCGTATGCACATTTTTAGAAACTGTTACACTATTTATATTTTCACAGTAATAGAACGCTTCTTCTGCTATACTAGTCGCATTTTCTGGAATTACAACCGTTCCAGAACAAGAAAGTCCATCTATTACAATTTTATTTACCATTACTATTGGATTTTGTTCTCTTTTATTTGCTAGCCACAATGTTCCGCTAAAAGCTTCCCCTCTAATATCCGTCACACTATCTGGTATACTTATATTGGATAATTTATCACAATCAACAAAAGCTAAATTTCCTATATACGTTACGCTACTTGGTATCTCAAAATTAGTTAAACTATCACAACTTTGAAAAACCCCTTCTTCTATTCTGGTAATACTTGCCAACATCTCAATGCTTTCCAAATTAGCACAACAAGAAAAAGCACATTCGCCTATTTCTGTTACGCTTTCCGGAATACTTATCTCTGTTATGCCATCACACCAGCTGAACGCCCCTGAACCAATAGTTGTTACACTATTTGGAATTTCGATACTTGTCATTTCTTCACAACCACTAAATGCATTCGCACCAATGATTGTGATTTGCTCTGGAATCACAACATCGCCCAAACATGTCGTTCCATCAACCAAAACATTATTAACTATCACTAATGGATTCTCAGCCTTTTTATTTTCTAGCCATTGCGTACCAGCAAATGCCTCCTCACCTATACTAGTTACACTTTCCGGAATCTCTATTTTTTCTAATTGCGAATGCTCATAGAAAGCTTTTTCGCCAATTGAAGTCACTTTTTTTCCATCAATCGTATCTGGTATTGTAAGATCTGTATCCGATCCGAAATACTTTATAATCTCTATTTCAGGCTCCTGTGCTGTAATCCAAAAATATCCATTTTCAGTTAGATATGTAGATGTTACTTGTGCTTGTACATTTTGACCATTCAATAAAATTAGGATTACTAATAGAAATAGCGCATATGTGTGTTTTTTGATTTTATTCATAAGCATTTCTCCTCTTTTCTTATCAATGATTATTTCTTAATCTTCATCGTCTTTTTATAACCTGTCTTACTCTTAAACAGTTTCTTATACTTCTTAAGCTGTTTCTTCGGAACTTTAATGGTAGCTTTCTTGTCAATTCCCTTAATTGCATTCTTGCCTACCGATTTCAGCTTGGAAGATTTGATTGTAATTTTCTTTAGCTTCTTACAACCACTAAATGCTTCCTTACCAATGCTTTTTACATTCTTTCCAATGGTAATAGATTGTAGCTTCTTATTATTCTTAAATGCTTTATCAGCAATTGAAATTACATTATATTTATATCCATCAATTGTAACCGTTGCCGGAATTGTTACTGTTTTTTTCTTATTATTCTTTGGTTTGACAAATGCTACTTCCTTTGTTTCTGTACTTGACGCTACAATGAGATATTGTCCGCTTGATACAGTAGTTTTCGTCCCCACTGTCGGTAGCTTATCAGTTTCTGTAGAAAGATTGCTTGTTTCCATAGTCGGATTGTCTGTTCCTGTTGGTTGCTCCTGCTTCTTTTCAACTGTAACCTTACACGTTGCTGTAACACCAGATCCATCCGTTGCTGTGACCACAATATCTGCAGTTCCTTCTCCCACAGCTATCACATTACCCATAGCATCCACCATTACCACACTTAGATTAGATGATGCCCAGTTAAGTGATGTGGCACTTGCATCATTTGGCGTTACAATTGCAGACAATACCGACTTATCTCCAACTAAAAGCTTAAGCGTAGATTGATTTAAAACAATACTTGTCACTGGTACTACATTTTGAATAACAGAAAAAGTAACCTCCAACTCTCCTGTGTATTTTCCGATTCCAACTAAAGTTAAAGTGTACTCACCAACTTCTGAAACAATAATATCTCCTTCTATACGGAAATCTTTCCCTTCTTCTAAAGTTGTATTCTGCACACATAAGGTTACAGTCGGTGTCTGTTCTTCTCCATCGTAAGTTAAATCATCAACACAAACTTCGTATCCATCGGCAATATCTATTTTTTGTGCACAAACCAGAATTTCTATTGCATCTGTATTGTCATCTGCCGGAGCATATTCTAAAGCTAACGAACCATTGGCATCCGATGTATACTGCTTCACATACAGCAGATTATTCTCTGTGAATACGGAATCAAAAGGTACATCCGTTGGCGCGTCCTTAAACACATAGAAATTATATGTCTCATCTGGGTATAATCCAGAGTAGGTGTTTTTCGTATCTGTTGCAGTACTTATAATCCAATTTTTTTCTTGCAATTGCTCGGATGACACATTCCCATCATTATTGGTGTCCACCGATGTTGTGTTCATAGTTGGTTCTGGGATTTCTACACTCTTATCTAATGATGCGGTACTAACGGAAGCGACGTTATAACCAATTATCTCTACATCATCATCACAAGAAAGAGAAGTTAATTTCGTATTATTGCTTACATCGAGACTTGTTAAGGCATTATAAGAACACCACAAAGTTTCTAATTCCGTATTATTGCTTACATCCAAACTTGTTAGGTCGTTAGTGTGACATTTCAACGTTCTTAATTGCTTGTTTTTACTTACATTTAGAAATGTCAAGGTATTACCAAAACACTCCAATTCTTGTAATTGTGTATTACCGCTAAGATCCAGACTTGTTAAGGCATTATAACAACACCACAAAATTTCTAATTCCGTGTTATTGCTTACATCTAAACATGTTAAATCGTTAGCGCCACACCTCAACCATTTTAACTGTATATTCTTACTTATATCTAAACTCATTAAATCATTCGAAATACAGTCCAAATATTCCAATTTCTTATTCTTACTCACATCTAAAAATGTCAAATCGTTATAACTGGCACTTAATGTTTGTAACTCAGTAAACACCTCAACACCTGATAAATCAGAAATATTATAACCCTGAACATAAATCATAGTTACATCCATAATCTCCGTCTGTGACAACTTCTCATTTCCATCCTTATCTATTTCATCTAGCACATATTGTCTGAAATTAGCATCTGGAAACGTTGTGCTGTCAATTGTTTTTTCGCCAAAGTCCGGCAACAACATAAAGTATAATTGTTGCTCCTTATCCTTTACCACAAAACGATTAAGCACCGTTCCATTGAAAGCATAAACATATCCAGCCTTTTCCACCGTCGCATAATACTTATCTCTTTTTAAATAAAACTCTACCTTTCCATTTTCCCCCGTCATATAGTCACCATATATTGTTACTCCTTCTAACGGTAATTTGCTTGCATCTACGGCCTTTGCCGTGACCCTATATTTTACATGGGGACATTTCTTAAACCCAAATTCTCCGTAAGTCAACGAGCTATACAAATCGGATATTTTTGTGTCTGAATTTACAACATTCATTTTAAAACTAAACCAATCTATATCAAGAAACTGTAACTCTGCTGATAAGTCTAGTTTAAACCTCACATCTCCTTCAAAACAATCTGTACAATCATGTTTTATTCCCTTTTTTTCATTGGTTACAATCTCTTGATTTTCTAATTGAAACTCCACTCCGGCAGTTGCATCAAATGATATCTTAAGAAGGTTATCGTTTACTATCTTCAGTCTTGGAGACAGGGATAGGCCAATATATACCTTACCCTCCATCTTTAAATTATGTTCTACAGTCGGCTTCCTTGTAATATCTTTAATACCATCCTTACTACCCCTGACACCTATTACAAATTCTACCTTTGCATTATACGTTAATGCTCCTTCTGCCTTGAATTTTATCTGTGGCACCAATTCGATGTACACTCCCGGAGCTAGACTAAATTGTAAACATCCAAGCTTCAAGCTTTTATCAATCTTCTTTGTAAATTGAACCGTTCCATCGACTGTCAGGGTAAGAGATAATTCGATATACTCTGCACCTGTTGCACGGTACACCTTCAGTTCTCCCGTAGCCTTGAATTCGATACTACCATAAAAGCCTTGGGGATTCCCTTTAGAATCCTTCTTTCCCACTTCATAAGTATCGCCTATTTCAACTTCAGCACCACCGCTGGTGTTTTTTACTGCATTTGGTGTCTCATAACCAACCACTGCTGTATTTGCCTCTGGAACTTCAACACTTGCAGCTTCTTCCTCACCATTCGTCCGACCCAAATAGTTAACCTCCTCATCACAGGTGGATGGGTCAACTGTAGAATCTTCTACGGAAAAATCTGTATCAATGCGCACATAGTCAAATACCTCATTCATATCTGCTTCATTACCAGTAATAACAAGTTTACCTTCTTGATTTTCGATTGTTGCGATATCCACAATCAGGACTTGTCCATCCTCATACTCATAGGAAAAAACATCTCCGACTTGAAGTGCACTGAAATTCTCATCTGGATTAGCAATCACATATTCCTTGTTCGTTTCATCCATCTGTTCAATGGTATTATAATCGGCGTTATATGGTATTATCTTTGTTGTTTCACTAAACACCACAAAGCTATTGGTCTCTTCTTCAATCTCAAGTACTTTTTCAGAGTCAAAATCTTCTGGTGTCTTAGCAAGAAATTCCTGCATAGTCTGTGTGTATAACTCGGAATTATATTCCTGACAAAGTGGCACCAAAGTATCAGTCTCAATCAAATATGCCCTGATGTAAAAATATGTAGGCATACTATCAATATCAATGGTAACCGTTGTTTCCGTTTCCGTTGCCAATACATCCACCTTGCCCGAACCAAGCATTTGAATACCACCATTGTCATAGATAGATACCAGAAGCTGACAATCTTCCACCGCTTCATATTCTACCGTTGCTGTTGTTCCTTCTACTTCAATAGCAAATACATTATAGCCATTGTTCTGTTCCTGCTCCTCTGTTACTTCTGTCAATTCTGTTTCCAACATAGAACCTATTGCATTGGTACTAGATATGACCAAATCCTCGGACTCAATCGAATTTGTTGCCTCTGCATTCCGTTCCGTGGTGGTTACTCCATCCTCTCCTAACTCTTTCGCATAGGAAACATTATTAACTTGCATTAAATTCATTGTTAACATTGCCACTAACAGCAATGAGATAATTCTTTTCATTTTAAAATTCTTTTGATTTGTATTCAATTTATCGTTTTTACTCTTCATAACGATTTTCCTCCCCTATGTAAATTAAATAATTTATCATTTAAAACCCCATTTATAATTCTACCAAATTCACCTAGACAGAATCTGTCACTCTCGATATTTTCCAGCATTTTCGCCCAAATAACACATTCACTTCAAATTATAGTCGTTTTAGTGACTATAGTCAAGCAAACGACCACATACTATTCTAGTGATATCCCTAGTAAAACCTTGCGTTGCAGATATCAAACAATCTACTTTCGGAGGTGCGATTATGATTGAATACAGTCCCTTTTGGAAAACCTTAAAAGAATCTACAGAAACCACCTATACTTTGATTAACCATCATCATATTTCTAGTGCTACAATAGACAAATTAAGAAAGAATAAACCATTGAACACTACTACTCTCAATGATTTATGCCGTATATTAAATTGTGACCTTGAAGATATTGCAGTATTCATACCGTCCGATGAAGACCAATCACTATAGCTTTTCTATTGTTGTAGGTCTTCCTCCCATCCCGCTGCAATTTCAAGATCAATGCTTTTTCTGAACTCCCCCTCCTCAAACCGATTTTTATATGGAATATGAAAATGCTCCTCTAATACCTCGTATTGCACAATACCATCAATACGATAAATTGATGGAACATCTTTCGTCTCCTGATTGATTTGTTTTTCCCTCTCGCTGTTGTCCTCATACGAAAGATAAGCCGTCAAATAGAACCTTCCCTTTGAGAACATAATTCCTGCTGGTTGTATAATACGGCTCAACACCTCTTCTCTATTTTCCTTCTTATAAACAATACGAATCAGCTTTTGATAATACACCGCTTCCGCAATGTCCCACACCATAGCTTTTAACTCTTTATCGTGTTGAGGCTCTATATAATGAAATTTCTCATTTGCTACCAATGTAATTATTTTCTTTTGTTCGTCATAGGGCACACAGCATTGTATCAATTTATCTACCATTGAAAGCATCTCATATTTAACAAGTGCACTGCTTCCCAAAAAAACCTTACATATCATTAAAACATCCTGACTGGTAAGTAATTCATCTCTGTTTCCAATCAAAACATATCCCCTTTTATGTCGGTCATAAATCACTTGTCTATCTACATCCATATCATTGGCAAAGTATGTCCTTATATCATTAATATCCCTTTGTATCGTCCTTTGATTGACACCAAATCGCTCTGCTTCAATTTGCTTTTTGATGACTTTCCCCTCCAACAAATGACTATACATTTTAATAATTCTTTCTACCTTCTTATCCATTGTCTTCTTTTACCTTTGCATTTAAATTCTCATTTAGCCATTAAAGTGTGTCCAGTATAACAAATCACCATAGACAAAATCTGTCATTTACAAAATATTGTTGCAAATTTTTTGACAAATTCCACCTTGATAAAAACACTCAATAATACTTTTTGAAATTCGAATCTCTTACTCCTACCCTAAGAGAACAGGCAAAAAATAACAATATCTTTACCGCACTAGCTTGCAAAGTGCGGCAATCTCAACACATTTTTTTAAGCAATCAGAAATCTTCCATAATAATTGCATCTGTGATATACTGTTATAACTTACACTAAATGAGGGGTTATTTTATGATTCTAAGAGATATCTTTCTAACATTAGAGAATTTATTAGACTTACATTATGAAAAAAATGCAAATGGAACATATCGTGTGAATACAGTGATTAAGGAATTAGTATACCCTTCTTTGTATCTAAATCAAACCTTTCAAGATAATGAGATTGAGTTTTATCTAGCCAATATCGAATATTCCTACCAAGGAGAAGCAAATATAAGAAATGCATTTACAGAATTGATGCGACCAAAAGAAAATAGCAACCGCTATCCTACTTTGTGCTTTTGTGATAGCATAGATATCAACCAAATGTATGACTACTATCAACAGCTAATTCAAAAAACATCCCTGAATGATTCCGAAAAAGCATCAAAAATTAATGATTTCATAGAAAGTAGCTTGGCTTCCGAAGAAGAATTGCGAACCAAATTACAATTAATCTGCCATCAACCATATCAATACATAACTTGGATTGTTATATTTTCTATGTTTAATACACAACTGGCTTATGATAAATACGAGGCCTATTTAAAAATTAACGCTTCGGAGTATTCCAGTTTTCATCTAACCAACACTGCTACACGGCATACCATCAGCAGATATCTGCAAAAGAAGCGTCGACATTTAACCTGTGTCACCGTTCTTCTAATCATTGCTAATTCTCTCCAATTAGCTTATTTTGTGTTGCCATTTATTCTACCAGACAATATTATGAAATCTCCTTTGTCCTCTGTATCTTCTTGTATTGTATTACTTATACTATCTACACTGTTACTGGGTGCACGCTTCGGACACATGAATATCGCAAAGAAATATAGTCTTCTTCAAACTTACTATGATAATTTTGACTTAAATGAAGATATTTCTGAACTTTTAAAGAATACTAAGAATTATGAAACTCTCCAGATTAACCCCTATAAAATCACGACACATGCCCACATAGAGAGAGAAAATTTCCGACTCAAAATTCGTACCGCTACAGCTATCGTTCTCGCTCTATGTCTCATTTTTTCTATCCTGACCAAAAGCTTTCCGTTTATGTTGGCAGGAACCTGTTTAACATGTCTTTTATCCATTTTTGTAGACCGACGCTTCAATGAAATACACTATAGCTGCCATTATGATTCTTTAACACTGAAAGAAAGTGAAAAACCAGACCCGTTACGAGGTATGGCAAAAATATATCGTCGGGAATATGAAATCACAGGATTTGACCCAAATCATGAGTATTACTACACAACTGCTCACGTTCATTCCTCTGCTTGTTTTAGACATATCTTTTCTATGACATATAACCGAATCTATAACTTTATTATTGTAACTACCATAGTCCTTATGTGTTTTAATGTTTTCATCTTTTGTATTGCAATACTTTACCAGCTCGTACCAGAAATGTATACCTACCTTCGCGTACCCTCTGATACGTTCTTTGCAACATTTATTGTGCTTTTTTTAATTATTCTTTCTATTATTAATATCATTTCATTGCTTGGGACTAATTCCAATTATATGTCGCTTGCGCAGCTTGCATTTGTCAGTTCATTTACCGACCAGGACATCTCTTATACCGAAAGAACCTTTCTACATTTACAGTCACAAGGAAAAATCAAAGAAGTGGATGTCGCAAGAGGAATCTTCTCTCACAGTATGGAATATATTGATAAAGGTCTACAATTAGAAACCATATGGCCCGAGTCTGACCGTATGCTATTTATTCACAGAATACCAACATTGCGACCTTGGTTAATTCCTATGACATGGTTACTCTTTGGTATCTTTTTCTGCATTCTTGTATGGCATTGCAAATTGTATATATTAGCACTTCCGATACTTGGAATAACCATTCTATCAAACATCATAATTGAACTCTTTATCCTTTCTAACTGGAAGAAAAAGACATTCATTCGGGCAATTAGAAACTTAGATTAACCTTCTTTTATATCCGTTTTTCTTAAAAGTAATATGGTTGCTAACAAAGTAGGTATTACCAAAATAAGCTTTATGGAATACATCGATATCATCTGAAGAAGAATGGTAAACAATCCAATGCCAATGGCATTTCCTATTCCGTTAATATAGGTAAGGATAGCCGACTGTTCTCCTCTTCTATGCACGGCGCAATCTCTTATCAACAATAACTCCAACAAATGGTACGCACTCCAATAGCCACCGAGCATAATTCCATAACACAAACCAACCAAAAACCATAACTCTGTATTACCTCTGAAGCAGATAAATCCTATACATCCAAGCATTGCAAGAATTATCATACCAACTATAACTCTTTTCCATCCATAACGGTCAGCCATACGACCGCCCATCATTAATACAACGCAACACACAACCGGCTGTATAACTAAAATTTTCTCAACCAAGCTTTCTGAAAACCCTGCAAAAGATAGTAGCGGCTCATTGTAAAATGTAATCCCTGCAGTAGCAATTCCATATACAAAAAGTAATAATAAATGTAATTTCTTTTCAAACCATATTTGTTTATAGTCCTTTACCAGTTGTTTTATACTTACAGTTGTTGCTTTGCTTGTTGCTTTATACTCTGATGTTTCCGGAAAAAAGCATGCCATCACAAACATCACAATTCCCACCAGTATAACAATTAAGTAGAGACTACGCCAACCCTCATAAATATCCTTTACAAAAACACTTCTCAATAAAGGAATACTAATCGCTGCAAGTGCCGCAATTCCTCCCGTTACTCCTCTTATTTTTCCATGATGCTTTTTCGGGATTTCTTCTATAATGTAGAACTGTTGAATATCCAAACTATTAGAAAAATTGAGAATCATATTGCCAAACAAAAATATGTATATAGATGAAGAATATGCACATATTCCACTACCAAGCAATATACCTATTATACTTACCATTAGTAGCTTCTTTCTTCCAAACCGGTCTGCTAAAGTTCTGCATGCTGGTGCAAGCATAATAAAAAGATAGCATGGGAGCATTATTTTACTTAAATACGCCATTGCTTCATTTGCCGGCATCCCTTCGCCTGATATCAAAAATTCTTCTATATACAATGATTGTATACGGCTATATAATTCACTGCTATATGCATCATAAAACTGTATACTTATAAGCGCTATAATCAAATATATCTTCAAATTATTTTTACATATATTCATCTCGCAGATTCCATCCTTTTTACATTCCCTTTCACTCTATTCTATTTTTCGACTTTTTACAAGGATACAATTGCAAAAACACATCTGATACCCTATAATCGAGTTATATATTTATATCATGTTCTTATTAAGCA
>CAYOGM010000100.1:0-10703 GCA_964403595.1 uncultured Acetatifactor sp.
CTTCTTCCTGATCATGAGTTACATAAATAAAGGTAATGCCAAGCTCGTTCTTGAGACGAATCAGCTCGTACTGCATGTCCTGACGAAGCTTTAAGTCCAATGCGCCTAAGGGCTCGTCCAGAAGCAGAAGCTTGGGCTCGTTAACGATAGCGCGGGCGATAGCGATTCGCTGTTGCTGGCCACCGCTTAAGGAGTCTACCATTCGATGCTCGTAGCCGTCCAGATTTACCAGCTTTAAGGCATATTTAATCTTATCGTCAATGTAAGCTTTGGATTTATTCTTTATTTTTAGTCCAAAAGCAATATTTTCAGCAATGTTCATATGGGTAAAAAGGGCATACTTCTGAAACACAGTGTTCAGATTGCGTTTGTTGGGGGGGAGTGTGGTAATATCCTTGCCCTCAAAAATAACCTGACCATTGTCAGGCTTTTCAAAACCGCCTAAAATGCGCAGGGTGGTAGTCTTACCACAACCGCTGGGGCCCAGGAGCGTCAAAAATTCATTTTCCTTAATATAAAGGTTCAAATCGTCCAGAATCATCTGACCATCATAAGATTTTGTGATGTGCTCCAAATTTACAAGTGCATCTTTCATTGTTGCAGTCCCTTTCTTTATCAAATGTAAAGACTTTTACACAAATTAGAATAATCATATCGAGAAATAAAAGGAATGTCAATAATTGTGAAAAAACTATTTCAAAAAGATGAGGTTTGTGCTATATTTGAGTAAGAAATGTTACGGCAAAGGAGGCTTTTTACATGGCAAAACCACAGGTGAAGGATGAGGCAAAATATGTGGCTTATGTATCGACCTATACACAGGGAGACAGCCACGGTATTAAAATATATGATGTGGATATGGAAAAGGGACGTTTTCAGGAGAAGAATAAAGTAGAAATTACCAATTCTTCCTATTTGACAATTTCTCATAATTGTAAGTATTTGTATTCCATAACAGATTTTGGCGTGGAGGCTTATAATATTCTGGAGGATGGCAATCTGGAGTTGATTAATTTTGCTCCTATTAATGGCATGAGAGGTTGTTATGTGTCCACGGATTATGAGGATAAGTATTTATTTGTGGCAGGCTATCATGATGGAAAGCTTACTGTTCTGAGTATTCAGGAGGATGGTTCCATTGGTGAGATTACTGATGAGGTGTTTCACAAGGGGCTGGGAAGTATTGCAGAGCGTAATTCTCGTCCTCATATTAATTGTGCGCGTATGACTCATGATAATAAGTACCTGTTGGTGGCGGATTCCGGCATGGACCATGTGAAGGTATACCGTCTCAATCACGAGTGGGGGAAGGTAGAACTGGCAGATATCCTGCATTGCGAGATGAATTCTGAGCCCAGACATATCAAGATTTCTAAGGATGGTTGCTTTATTTATGTAGTACATGAGTGGAGTTGCACCATTGATGTTTATACTTATAAAGATAAAAATGGTCTGCCTGTATTTGAGAAAATCCAGACGGTATTAACGGTGAAACCTGAGCCCGGCAGCACCAATGCAGCGAGTGCATTGAGTTTTTCGTCGGATTATAATTATCTGTTGTCCTCCAATGCAGGAGACAATTCTGTGGTGGTTTATTCCGTAGATGCCAAGACAGGATTCTTAACGCAGAAATTCTGTCTTCCTGTGGGTGGAGAGTATCCTAAGGATGCAGAGTTCTTTCCAAATGATAAGTTTCTGGTATCCTTAAATCATGAGAGTAATGATATGACCTTTTTCCACTTGAATCTTGAGGCGGGCAATATGATTATGAATGGCCCGCCCATCAGTGTGGATGTGCCTAACTGTATTCTGTTCCATAAGCTGGGAAGCACTGAGCGCAGGTAATAAGCAAAGGTTTAGAGGATTGGAAGGGTGTGCATGACACAAAAACAGTTTAAAGAAGCTTTGCTTCGCGGCCAAGGGCGTTGTGTAAAAGCTGTGAGGGAGAAGCCTGAGCGTTATCGCAAGGTGGTTCTGTGGGCGTGTAGTCATGAGGTTGCCTTTGATGCCCAGTGTGAGGGAAGTAAGTCATGGTTTGTGTATCAGTTGATTCTTGCATATCCTGACAGGACACCTTTTGTAGAGAATGCAATCGAAAGTCTGGATAAAGCAAAGTCAAACTATGGCTGGAAGATGTCATATTTGGCGGAGCTGGTAGGCTTGATGGCTGAGGATGTGGGACGATTATATCGGTTGCGAACTTTCTATGACGGATACGACTTTGACTTGCTGTATGCTGAGAAAGCAACAAGGAAAAGATTAAGAAATAGAATGAGGAATAGTTTGTAAGTAAAGATAATCTTAACGGATCGGGTCTCAGAAAGCTAAAAGCTGTTTTGGGACCCGATTTTGTTAAGTAGAATTTAACTTCAATAAAACTATTTATAGAACTCCACAAGATTCTCCATCTTAGCAGACATATTCACCATCATAGCGTCCAAGATAGTGATGGCAGTCATGCACTCCAGAACAACAACAGCTCTGGGAACGATGATGGGGTCGTGGCGGCCCTGAATGGCAAGTTCAATTTCCTCACCACTTTGATTGACTGTTGACTGTGTTTGGTAGATGGAAGGGGTGGGCTTTACATGAGCACGTACAAGTAAGGTGTCGCCGTCGCTGATACCTCCCAAGATGCCGCCTGCGTGGTTGGTTGTCTTGATAACCTGACCGTCTGCCATGCGGAATGCATCGTTATTCTCACTGCCCACACGCTGGGAAACGGCACAGCCGTCACCGATTTCTACTGCCTTTACTGCGCCAATGGACATAACAGCCTTGGCGAGGTTGGCATCTAATTTCTCGAATACAGGGTCGCCGATTCCGGCAGGAAGTCCTGTCACACGACATTCCATGCAACCGCCTACAGAGTCGGAATTGCTTCGAGATTTCTGTAAAAATGCCACAGCTTCCACATCTGCTTCTCTGTCAGGCATGGCAGTAGTAGTCTGAAGAATTGCTTCTGCATCAAATGTATCCAAATTGGCTTGAATAGGTCCGATGGAGCGGGTGTAGGCTTGGACGGTAATACCCATCTGTTTCAGTAACTTGGCAGCGATGGCACCGGCTGCCACACGGCCAATGGTCTCGCGTCCGGAAGAGCGTCCGCCGCCTCTGTAATCCCGGAAACCATATTTCTGGTCGAAGGTATAGTCTGCATGACCGGGGCGGTAGCAGGTGGCAATATTGCCATAATCTTTAGAAAGCTGGGAGGTGTTGCGCACCATCATAGAGATGGGAGTGCCGGTGGTCTTACCCTCAAAGATACCGGAGAGAATCTCCACGCAATCATCCTCTTTGCGCTGGGTGGTGATGCTGCTGGTGCCGGGCTTGCGGCGGTCCAGAAAATTTTGAATATCCTCCTCGCAAAGCTCTAATCCTGCGGGACAGCCGTCCACAACAACACCTAATGCCTTGCCGTGGGACTCGCCCCAGGTAGTAATCTTAAAAATGGTTCCGAATGATGAACCTGCCATAATAAATCCTCCTATGTAGAAACGCCGGATGAGGGCGTTTTTCTTTTAATCATATTCTTTAGTATAAATTCAAATCAACAAAATAGCAAGAAAAACAATATGTTAAGAGTAGCAGTGTTATATAGGTTGATTAGGCATCGTTTTACATATATGAAGATAAAAAAGAAAATTAGTGCCTTTTCAAAAAATGTGTGATATGATATTGTATGTAATTATACATGTTAATTCATTTCGAAAGAGAAATTATGAAGATTACTTTAGAAGAACGTGTGAAGAAAGTATTGTTGCGTTTTGGCAGGCGTAACAGAATATGTTTGTTTTTGGTCATGGTGCCCCTGGCGGTGAGCATGTTCTTTTTTCATGTAATAAAATCTTTGCGAAGCAACAGTAAGCGCCTTGCGATGATGGCTTTGATGTTAAGCTTTTTTGTTGTGTATAGTAGCTTTTCATTTCCGTTGTTTATCACAGATGGCGGAGAGGCAAGGGAGAGAAGTCTTGCCGGAGCGGACAGTGATGTGGAGCTGGCACCGGAGACGGAGCTTACCCCGGAGGATATGGAGCTTTTGAGCGATGAAGATGTTTTGCTGGAGTATGAGCTGGTAAGTGATGAGAATCCTCATGGCATGGATGAAATGGATGTCTATGATGCATCGGAAATTTTGGCTACCCTTGAGAATATGGAGCCTAAGGTGCAGGATGTTTCTTCCGGTTCGGTTGAGGCTACAGGGAATGCAGAGCCTGTTTTTGACAAAAATGACTGGCGGCTGGTTCTGATTAACAAGCAGCATTCCATTCCGGATGATTATACTTTTACGCTTGGTACGATTGCCGGCCAGATGCAGTGTGATGAGCGTATTATTGAAGAGTTGCGCGCCATGTTACAGGCGGCGAAGGACGATGGGGTGAAGCTGACGGTTTGCTCTCCATATAGAAGTCCTGAGCGTCAGGTGATGCTTTTTGAACGTAAAATTAAGCGTTATATGGCTCGTGGTATGTCTTATATGGAAGCTTATCAGCTGGCGAGTCAGGCGGTGACGGTTCCCGGTAACAGTGAGCACGAAATTGGTTTGGCGCTGGATATTGTATGTGATACTTACAAGTCTTTGGATGAGGGCTTTGGTGATACAGAGGCAGGTAAATGGCTTGCTGCCAACAGCTATCGATATGGATTTATTCTCCGTTACCCTGAGGGTAAGGAATATGTGACAGGTATTGAATATGAACCTTGGCATTTTCGCTATGTGGGTGTAGAGGCTGCCACGGTGATTACGGAGCAGGGGATTACACTGGAGGAATTTTGGGAAGGATTAGAATAGAGGTTTTATTAGTATGGATAAATTTCAGGCAAAATATCGTATTTTGAAAACAGAAGGAGCTGCCAAGCGTGCTGAGTTTGAGACTGTACATGGTACCATTCAGACTCCTGTTTTTATGAATGTAGGAACGGTTGCAGCTATTAAGGGTGCGGTTTCCACAGCGGATTTGGAACAGATTAAGACGCAGGTGGAGTTGTCTAATACCTATCATCTGCATGTGCGTCCCGGGGACAAGCTGATTCGTCAGATGGGTGGTCTTCATAAGTTTATGTCATGGGACAAGCCTATTCTTACGGATTCCGGCGGTTTTCAGGTGTTTTCTCTTGCAGGACTGCGCAAGATTAAGGAAGAGGGTGTGTATTTTAACTCTCATATAGATGGACGGAAGATTTTCATGGGCCCGGAGGAAAGTATACAGATTCAGTCCAATCTGGGTTCTACCATTGCCATGGCTTTTGACGAATGTGCCCCCAGTAAGGCGGACAGAAAATATGTGCAAAATTCCGTGGAGCGAACTACCCGTTGGCTGGAGCGTTGCCGTGTTGAAATGAACAGATTGAACAGTCTTGAGGATACTGTTAATCCCAATCAGCTTTTGTTTGGTATTAATCAGGGCGCTATTTTTGATGATATCCGCATTGAGCATGCCAAGCAGATTGCCGAGATGAATCTGGACGGTTATGCGGTAGGCGGTCTGGCTGTGGGCGAAAGTCATGAGGAGATGTATCATATTTTGGAGCAAGTGGTGCCATATCTTCCCAAGGATAAGCCCACATATCTGATGGGTGTGGGAACTCCTGCGAACATTCTGGAGGCGGTTGAGCGTGGAGTGGATTTCTTTGACTGCGTATATCCCACCAGAAATGGCAGACATGGTCATCTTTATACCAATCATGGCAAGATTAATCTGTTTAATGCCAAGTTTGAGACGGATATGCGTCCTATCGAGGAGGGCTGTGGATGCCCGGCTTGTAGCAGATATTCCAGAGCATACATCCGTCATCTTTTGAAGGCGAAAGAGATGTTGGGCATGCGTTTGTGTGTGCTTCATAATCTGTATTTCTATAATACCATGATGGAGGAAATCCGTGATGCGTTGGATGCAGGGGAATTTACTGCATACAAAAAGCGCAAGCTTGACAATATGGCGACACCACTAGTATAATGGTCTGAGTGTAAATCAACGAGAGAATCGTTGTTTAGAATTTTTCAGGCGTGAATCGTCGGAATGGAGGAGTAATGAATATTTTATTGACAGCAGTGACTGAGCAACAGGCAGCTGAAATGGGTAGTTCAATGGGGATGGGCGCAATGCTTATCGTGTATGTTTTGATTATTGGTGCTATGTATTTCTTCTTGATGCGTCCTCAGAAGAAGGAGCAGAAGAGACTTGCGGCAATGATTGCATCTTTGGAGTGTGGTGATGTGGTAAAGACCACATCCGGTTTCTATGGTGTTGTGCTTGATATCAGTGATGATACTGTAATTGTTGAGTTCGGTAATAACAAGAACTGCCGTATTCCTATGGACAAGGCTGCTATTAGTGAAGTAGAGAAGCCTGAGAAGTAATTGAAATGTATGTAGTGTGACATGGAGCAGTTCCTTTGGGGACTGCTCATTTTGCTATATTATCTATTATCTTATCAGGGAAAGTGGGGCGTGCAAATGAAAAGAATTGCAAGAAGAATTCAAGCCGGAGTTCTGGCGCTGGTGATGGTTCTGAGTGCAGGCGAAATGCCTGTTTCGGCAGCATATACAGTTGAAAGTGGCGCGGAGTATATTACGGAAATGGCAGAGTCTGTCAGTGCAGAGGAAATGTCCGGCGGGCAGGATGGAATTGATTTGGCTGCAATGACTGTGGGCACCGGGGATGGAGCGGATGTTGCAAAAGTAATGGCTACAGAATCCGTCGGTCTGGGTGTTGTTTATCGCAGCAGAGAAGATATAGAAGCGTTTTTGACGGAGAAATGTGCTTTAATGGATGCGGAAGTGACTTATGCAACCAAACCGGTTACTTCGGCACCTTACCAGCCCGGTGTTTTGTCTGATACGACATTAAATTCTGCTGTTGATATGTTGAACCAGGTGAGATATATTGCAGGTCTGTCTTATGATGTGACGTTGAAGGATGAATACAATGAGCTTGCGCAGGCTGCTTCCCTTGTAAATTATGTTAATGGTACCATGAGTCATTACCCGGAACAGCCCTCTGATATGGATGATGATTTGTATAATTTGGGATATAAAGGAGCTGGTCAGTCTAATATTGTATGGGCCAGCTGGGAAGATTGGCCATTAAATGATTTGATTGTGAACAGCTGGATGGCTGATGATGACGACGGCAATATTTCTAGAGTAGGTCATAGAAGGTGGATATTGAATCCCTATATGAAACAGTCCGGTTTTGGCGTGGTGAAGGGAGACAGGGGACTTCATGGTGCCATGTATGCCTTTGATAATTCAGACGGTGTTTTTGGAGAGAACGATATAACAGGAGTTGCATGGCCTGCCCGGAATATGCCTGTAGATTATTTTGGTGCAGAATATCCTTGGTCAGTCTCCATGGGAACAGAAGTTGATATGTCTGCAATCAAGGTGGTTCTGACCAGAAATTCCGATGGTAAGAAGTGGAGTTTTTCCAGTTCTTCTGCGGATGGATATTTTAACGTGGAGAACAGTTATTACGGACAGCAGGGATGCATTATTTTCCGTCCTACGAAAGGCGATATCACTGCGTTTAAGGATGGTGATTCTTATCATGTAGAAATTACAAAAAATAATGAGCAGTATGTAAGCTATGATGTAAATTTCTTTGAACCTGCAAAGGTATATAAGATTACATATCATCTGGATGGCGGAGAGAATCATGCGGATAATCCTACAACCTACCGTTCTGTCTCAGATACAATTGTGTTAAAGGATCCTGTTAAGGAAGGCTTTATTTTTGACGGATGGTACAAGGATAGTGGGTTCAAGGAGAAAATTACGCAGATTGAAACGGGCAGCTCCGGCAATTTGAATCTTTACGCTAAGTGGCTTGCGCGCAATTATGATAAACCCTATATTTCTGCCACCAATATTACTATGAATACGAAGCGGACAGATGGCGTGACCCTTTCCGTTTATGCTGCTTATGGTAATGGGATTACAGACATAACAACGGAAAACAAGGAGTTTATCGTTACAGCTGTAAAGGATGAAAGTACTTCTGAAATCAGAGGTGTTACAATTAAACCGGTTCAGGAACTGGTGGATGGCACTTATCAGGTGGAGTTGCAATATGTTACAGGCAACAGTGCCGAAGACAATAAGTATACTCAGGATATTACTGTTAAGGTGGTGAATAAAGAGCCTAAACTGACTATAAAGCAGTCTGCTAAATTCAATTATTTTTACACAGATGAGAAACAGTCACTTGTTGTAAAATCCTCTGACGGTAAAATTGAGTCATTGCTTTTACAGGATAATTCGGATTTTATAGGTACAGATAACGGGAATGGAGAATTAATTATTTCTTTAAAGAATCCCAAAATGCTGACAAAGCCTGCCGTCAATGCAAATATTCGTGTCTGGGTTCAGGGGTATCGTGAGCCTGTGATGCAAAAGGTGACGCTTTCTGTGATAAAGAAGGCTCCTAAGGTGGTTGCAAACAGAACAAAGACTGCATTTTCTGAGATTGTTCCAACAAATGCAGCGTCAGCTCTTGTGTTCACTGACAAGACTCGTGGGGAAAGTATTGACAGGAGCGATATTTCGTTCAGCGGAGAAGAGTATGTTTCTTTGGATGGTAATTTGTCTATGAAGCCATTGCTTACAGATGGGAAATTTGCAGGCAATAAAAAGTCGGTAAAGCTTGCCTTCATGATTCAAAGGTCAAACTGGTCGCAGCCGGTAAAGGTATCCCACAGTCTGCAGGTCGTTGGAGCACCTGCTATTGTGCTTGCTAAAAAGAGCGTTCTTTTGAACGGAGTTTACAAGACAAGTGAAGAAGTTTCTTTTACTCTTACCAGCCAGTCTGTCTTTGAGGGATGTGATATTGATTGGAAGATTAATCCGGTCGGGAATAGTATCGAGTCTGCGATTTTAAAGGCGGAAATTACAGAGGATCAAAAGATAAGAATCCGTTTTGCTACTTCTGCTGACAGTACGGTTAAAGCCGGAACTCATAAATTTCAGTTATCGGCTGTGATTAACAATGGGCAGGATGCTTACGAATTAAAGCCTGTAGTTTTGTCTGTGAAGGTTAATACCAACGCTCAGCTGACAGCGAAAGTTTCAGCAAAAGGGAAAATAGATACTCTTCTGAGAGAAAATGGTGTGATTTATACTGTAAAAAATATTACTAATGTAGGGTATGATACAGAGAAAATACGAAATGTTATCCAAGGCGTTGAATTGGTGGATATTGAGGGAATGGAGTCTGCTTCGGATAAGTTCACACCAAAACTTTATGTAAATGAAAATACAGGCAAGGTAGAAGTGGCAGTCACTGCAAAAGAACAGGCCGTGCTAAGTACAAAGACTTCTTATTATTTTCAGTTAAGATTTGATGTGGAAGAATTGGGGGTAGTATTTTCGCCGAAACTGAAAATCCGCCCCGGACAGAGTGCTGTCAAGGCAACCGTTTCGGGAGAAACTTCGCTTTACAGCAATTACTTAAATGGTACGGGAATGGTTCAGATAAAACTTGTTAAGCCGACCGGAGTAGAAGTGGAAGCGGTTGAAATCCAAGAGGCTACCATACCGGAGGGACTTTCTATTGATGAGAGTAAGATTGTTATAAATGGAGATATCATAACAATTCCTTATCAAATGACGGAAACAGCACCGGCCTCATTGATGGCGGGAAAATCCTACACAATGAAATGTCTGGTTACCCCGAAGGGAATGGCAGTAGACAAAAAACCACAGACTGTTTCAGTTAAATTTGTTGTCAAGAAATAGAATTTATAGTAGAATAAAAATAATATGTATTTTTACAATGCTTGTTTCAAGGAGGAACTACAAAAGTGGAATTGAATATTACATGCATTCCCGGCGATGGAATTGGTCCGGAGATTGTGACAGAGGCAAAAAAGGTTCTTAATAAGGTAGCAGAGGTTTATGGACACAAGATGAACTTCACCGATATTTTGATGGGTGGCGCGTCTATTGATGTACATGGAGTTCCTTTGACAGATGAGGCAATTGCTACGGCGAAAGCAGCAGATGCGGTGCTGATGGGCTCTATTGGTGGTGATACCACTACCTCACCCTGGTATAAGCTTCCTCCCAATCTGCGTCCTGAAGCAGGTCTTTTGGCAATCAGAAAAGCTTTGAATCTGTTTGCAAATCTTCGTCCTGCCGTTTTGTATGAGGAGCTTGCAGGTGCATGTCCTTTGAAGGAGGAAATCAGCTCCAAGGGCTTTGATATGATGATTATGAGAGAGCTTACCGGCGGTCTGTATTTTGGCGAGCGCAAGACTGTTGAGGAGAACGGTGTGCTCAAGGCAATCGATACACTTACATATGACGAGAATGAGATTCGTCGAATTGCCATCAAAGGTTTTGATATTGCCATGAAGCGTGGCAAAAAGGTGACCAGTGTTGATAAGGCAAATGTTTTGGATTCTTCCAGACTTTGGAGAAAGGTTGTGGAAGAGGTTGCCAAGGATTATCCCGAAGTGACGCTGGAGCATATGTTGGTAGATAACTGTGCAATGCAGTTGGTAAAGGATCCGGCACAGTTTGATGTAATTCTGACTGAGAATATGTTTGGTGATATTTTGTCTGACGAGGCAAGTATGGTAACCGGTTCCATTGGTATGTTGGCGAGTGCAAGCTTAAACGACAGCAAGTTTGGTCTCTATGAGCCCAGTCATGGTTCTGCACCTGATATTGCAGGCAAGGATATTGCAAATCCCATTGCAAC
>CAYOGM010000101.1:0-10673 GCA_964403595.1 uncultured Acetatifactor sp.
GTCCTAAGAATAAATCTTCCAAAGGTAGAAGAGATAAGAGAAGAGCAAACTGGAAGATGACTGCTCCTACTCTGGTAAAGTGTAGCAAGTGTGGTTCCCTTATGGTTCCTCACAGAGTGTGCAAGAACTGTGGTTCTTACAACAAGAAGCAGGTTGTCGACGTAGAGTAATTGTTTGACACAGGTGGCCTCTCCTGAATGGGAGAGGTCTTTTTGTATTTTCTACTTGATTTTTGTAAATGGGTTTAGTATAGTAGAAAAAGAGTGTGAAGACAGTGTGTGAGGATGGTATGAGAATAGAGATTCTTCACCGGACGGAAAGGAAGAAAAGATGGCAGAAATGGTTAAAGTGGCAGTGGATGCCATGGGTGGAGACAATGCTCCCGGAGAGGTTGTAAAGGGCGCAGTGGAAGCCATTAATGCAGAGAAGAAGATTAAGGTGTACTTGTATGGCAAGGAGCCTTTGATTACAGCGGAGCTTAAGAATTACACATATGATCCGGAGCAGGTTGAGATTGTACATGCCGAGGAGATTATCGATATGGCAGAGCCGCCTGTAAATGCAATTCGTAAAAAGAAGGATTCTTCTTTGGTGAAGGCAATGAATGCAGTGCGTGACGGCGAGTGTGATGCGCTGGTTTCAGCCGGTAGTACCGGAGCAGTTCTGGTAGGCGGACAGATTATCGTAGGTCGCATTAAGGGCGTGGACAGAGCACCGCTTGCGCCTTTGATTCCCACAGCAGAAGGTGTATCTTTGCTGATTGACTGTGGTGCAAATGTAGATGCTAAGCCACACAATCTGGTGCAGTTTGCCAAGATGGGCAGCGTGTATATGGAGAACGTCATGGGAGTGAAGAATCCCAAGGTTGGTATTCTGAATATCGGTGCCGAGGAGGAGAAGGGTAATGCTTTGGTAAAGGAGACTTTCCCTCTTTTGAAGGCTTGTCCCGAGATTAATTTTGTGGGCAGTGTGGAAGCCCGTGATGTTCCAAAGGGTGGCGTGGATGTGATTGTCTGTGAGGCCTTTGTGGGAAATGTATTGTTGAAAACCTATGAGGGTGTGGGTTCTGTTTTGATTAAGCAGGTGAAAAATGGAATGATGACATCTCTTCGCAGTAAGATTGGTGCTCTTTTGGTGAAACCTGCTTTGAAAAAGACATTAAAGAGCTTTGATTTGGAGCAATATGGCGGAGCTCCGCTTTTGGGTCTGAACGGTCTTGTGGTTAAGACCCATGGAAGCAGTAAGGCGGTTGAGATTAAGAACTCCATTCTCCAGTGCCTGACATTCAAAGAGCAGTGTATCAATGATAAGATTAAGGAGAAAATTGTGCTGGAGGATTAAGCACAGATACACAAAAAGTCAGACACAAGCACATATATATTATTAAACAGGAAATTTACAGGAAAGAAGGACACAACTATGGAACTTGAAAAGTTGAAAAAAGTAATTGCAGAAGTTTTGAATGTAGACACAGAGGAGATTACTCTCGAGACTACCTTCACAGACGACCTTGGAGCTGACTCCTTAGATGTATTTCAGATTATCATGGGAATTGAGGAAGAGTTTGATATCGAGATTCCCTCTGATAAGGCGGAGAAAATCACAACTGTTGAAGAAGCAGTAGAAATGATTAAGGGTGCTTTGAACTAAACTTAGCTTGATGGAGTATTCCCGAATCTCGGTATTTGGGAATACTTTTTTCGTGGTGCACGGATATTATCGTAGAATTGTGCAGGAAGCACCTCTGATAAATGAGGATAACCATGCAAAAATTTAATTTGGAAGAATTGGAGGAGCGTATTGGGTATCGTTTTCAGGACAGAAGTCTTTTGAAACAGGCACTTACCCACAGCTCTTTTACCAATGAGCAGAAAATCAATAAAACAGAGGACTATGAGAGGCTGGAGTTTCTGGGGGATGCAGTGCTGGAGATGGTGTCCAGCCAGTTTTTGTTTCATACATACCCACAGCTTTCCGAGGGAGAACTGACCAAGATGCGCGCATCCATGGTCTGCGAGCCGGCGCTGGCTTTTTGTGCCAGAGATATAGAACTTGGTAAATTCATTCGTTTAGGTAAGGGCGAGGAATTGTCCGGTGGCAGAGAAAGAGAGAGTATTACTTCCGATGTAATGGAGGCGGTAATCGGTGCTATTTTTCTGGACGGTGGAATCGAGAAGGCCAGAGAGTATATTTTGAAGTTCATTCTCTCGGACATTGAGAATAAACAACTGTTTTATGACAGCAAGAGCAATTTGCAGGAACTGATGCAGGGAACACTCAAGAGGGAGTTTCATTATGAGCTTCTTGAGGAGAGTGGACCGGAACACAGCAAGAGCTTCGTGGTGGCAGTCATCATGGAGGGGAAAAGCCTTGGTAGAGGTTTAGGAAGGACAAAAAAAGCAGCGGAGCAACAGGCAGCATATGAAGCACTGCTTTTTTTGAGGGAACAAGGATATGTATTTAAAAAGCATTGAAGTACACGGTTTTAAGTCTTTTGCCAACAAGATTAATTTTCAATTTCATAATGGTATTACAGGTATTGTAGGCCCCAACGGAAGTGGAAAGAGTAATGTTGCAGATGCCGTGCGTTGGGTACTGGGTGAGCAGCGTGTGAAACAGCTGCGTGGTGCCAGTATGCAGGATGTCATTTTCTCGGGAACAGAGACCAGGAAGCCTTTAAGTTATGCTTATGTGGCAATTACTCTGGACAACTCCGACCATCAGCTGGCCATCGATTTTGACGAGGTCACTGTGGCGCGTAGAATCTACCGTTCCGGCGAAAGTGAATATCTGATCAACGGAAGTGTATGCCGTTTGAAGGATGTCAATGAGCTGTTCTATGATACCGGTATTGGTAAGGAAGGTTATTCCATCATTGGTCAGGGTCAGATTGATAAGATTCTTAGCGGTAAGCCGGAGGAGCGCAGAGAGCTTTTTGACGAGGCGGCAGGTATTGTAAAGTTCAAGCGTCGTAAGGCTGCGGCTCAGCAGAAGCTTGAGAATGAGCAGCAGAACATGGTGCGTGTGTCTGATATTCTGGCAGAGCTTGAGAAGCAGACAGGACCTTTAGAGAAACAGTCTGAGAAGGCAAAGATTTATCTGAAGAAAAAAGAAGAACTGAAGACCTTGGATGTGAATGTATTTTTGCTGGAAAACGCCCGTAGCAGACAGCAGCTGGAAGAAGTGAAGGAAAAGTGTAGCATTACTGGTGCAGAACTTAACGAGGCTACAACAAAATACGAAAACATTAAGAGTGAATATGAGCGCATTCAGGAAGAATTGGAAGCATTGGATGCGTCTATTGAGAATGCAAGAACGCAGATGACGGATACCGGACTTTTGCGCGGTAAGCTGGAGGGTGAGATTAATGTCTTAAAGGAGCAGATTAACTCTGCGAAAGGCAGTGAGGCTCATCTGAACAATCGTAGAACTGCTTTGCAGGAAGAAATTGCCACCCGTGAGCAGGAAAAGAAAGGGATTCTGGAGGAGAAGAAGGGAATTGACGACCAGGTGCGTGAGATTACCGAGACGGCTGATTCCGTAAAGGCGACCCTTGAGAATATACAGAGAGATATCGAAGATTTGAATGCCCGTATTGAGCAGGGCAAGAATGTGATTATCGGCGAGCTGAACCAGCGGGCTACCATCAAGTCCAAAATCGGACGTTTTGATACTATGATGGAGCAGATAAACATTCGTAAGGCAGAGCTTAATTCCAGACTTCTTCGTGCCAAGTCTGATGAGGCGGCTAGAGAAGAACAGTTGAAAACTTTGGAAGCAGAGTTTGAGACCATTACCGGAGAACTGTCCAAGATGAATGAACAGGAAGCAGAAGCGAATCTTAAGCTGGGTGATATTCGTGAGAATCTTACCAACTTAGATGCCAAGCTTCGTGAGACTCAGTCTTTGTATCATATGGAGCAGTCTAAGCTGGAAGCTCTTAGTAACCTGACTGAACGCTATGAAGGTTATGGCGGTAGCGTTAAGAAGGTCATGGAGCAGAAAGAGAAGGAAAAAGGTATCGTTGGTGTCGTAGCAGATATTATCAAGGTTGACAAGAAGTATGAGACCGCCATTGAGACTGCTTTGGGCGGTAATATCCAGAATATCGTTACAGATGATGAGAACACTGCCAAGAAGATGATTCAATATTTGAAACAGAATCGTTTGGGACGTGCAACCTTCCTGCCTCTTACCAGCATTACCAAACCCCAGGAATTCAAAAATCCCGAGGCTCTTGATGAAAAGGGCGTTATCGGTATGGCAGATGCACTGGTAGATATCGAAGATAAGTACCGCAATGTGGCTAAGGCTATGCTGGGCCGTATTGTGGTGGTTGATAATGTAGATAATGCGGTGAAAATCGCCAAGAAGTTTGATTATGGTATCCGTATGGTTACTCTTGAGGGCGAGCTTTTGGTGCCCGGCGGTGCCATCAGTGGTGGTGCTTTCAAGAACAATAGTAATCTTTTGGGAAGAAGACGTGAAATTGAAGAGCTGGAGAAGCGTGTAAAGAAACTTCTCGATACAGTTGATTCCATTAATAATGAGATTAGCGAGACCAAATCCGGACGTAATAAACTGCGTATGGAGCTGGAGGCGTTAAAGACAGATATACAGCGCAAGTCCATTGAGCAGAATACTGCAAGACTGAATATTGCTCAGGCAAGAGAGCGTATTGAGGAAGAACTTGAGGGTGCTCAGAGCCTTCGTCTGGAGGAGCGTGATATTGAGACTCAGATTCTGGAGATTCAGAATAACAAAGAGTCTGTGCGCAAGGAACTGGCTGACAGCGAGACTTTAGAGAAGAATACTCAGGATGAAATTGTAAAACTGCAGAAGGATGTGGAGGAGAAGCGTATTAAGGAGACTGAGGCAGCTGCCCAGGTTACCGAGTGGGATTTGAAGGTGGAGAAGATGCTTCAGACCCAGAACTTCCAGCAGACTAATGTGGACCGTATCAATGGCGAATTGGAGCGTTTTCAGGCAGAGCTTGACGAGATTTTACAGGCACTGGCTGATAATGAAAAGGCAGTTGAGGAAAAACAGGCCAACATTCTGGCTATTGAACAGACTATTACTGCGTCTCATGATGCCCAAAATGAGTCTGAGCAGAAGTTAAAAGAGGATGTGGCTCGCAGAGAGGAACTGAGTGCAACCCAGAAGAATTTCTTCCGGAGCAGAGAAGAGCTTTCCCAGCGTATGAATGCCTTGGATAAGGAATCCTATCGTCTGAATGCCCAGAGAGAGAAGTTAGAGGAGTCTATTACAGGTAAGATTAATTACATGTGGGATGAGTATGAGATTACTCTGACCGATGCGGCAGCGCTTCGCAATGAGGAGTTGACGGATCTTACTGTCATGAAGCGTGATGTGGCAGAGATAAAAGACCAAATCAAACGTTTGGGTGATGTCAATGTAAATGCGATTGAGGACTACAAGAACCTCATGGAGCGTTATACCTTTATGAAGACTCAGCATGATGACCTGATAGAGGCTGCTAAGACTTTGGAGGGGATTATCGAGGAACTGGATACTGCAATGCGCAAGCAGTTCACGGAGAAATTTGCCGAGATTACCAGAGAGTTTGACAAGGTATTTAAGGAGTTGTTTGGCGGTGGTAAAGGTACACTGGAGCTTATGGAGGAAGAGGATATTCTGGAGGCCGGTATACGAATTGTTGCCCAGCCCCCCGGCAAGAAGTTGCAGAATATGATGCAGTTGTCCGGTGGAGAAAAGGCGCTGACTGCTATTGCACTGTTGTTTGCGATTCAGAACTTAAAACCCTCACCTTTCTGTCTGTTGGACGAGATTGAGGCGGCGTTGGACGATTCCAACGTAGGACGTTTTGCAAAATACCTACATAAGTTGACTAAGAATACACAGTTCATTGTCATTACCCACAGAAGGGGTACTATGGAGCAGGTGGACCGTTTGTATGGTATTACTATGCAGGAGAAGGGTGTGTCAACCTTGGTAAGTGTTAACCTGATTGACAAAGAATTGGACGACTAGTAGGAACGGAGAGTATTATGAGTGAAGAAAAGAAAGGCTTTTTTGCCCGGTTAAAAGCAGGCTTGTCCAAGACCCGTGACAATATTGTCAAGGGAATTGACAATGTGTTTAGCGGTTTTTCCTCTATCGATGATGACTTTTACGAGGAATTAGAGGAAATTCTTATCATGGGTGATTTGGGAGTGAATGCCACCAATTCCATTATTGAAAGATTGAAAAAACAGGTAAAGGAACAGCATATCAAGGAGCCTGCTGATTGCAAACAGCTTCTGATTGATGGAATTCGTGAGCAGATGCAGGTGGATGAAGCAGCTTATGATTTTGAGAATCAGCAGTCCATTATCATGGTAATCGGTGTGAATGGAGTGGGCAAGACCACTTCTGTAGGAAAGCTTGCAGGTAAGCTGAAAGGTCAGGGGCGCAAGGTTCTCATTGCGGCGGCGGATACCTTCCGTGCAGCGGCAGGCGACCAGCTGGCAGAGTGGGCCAGAAGAGCCGATGTACCTATGATTGGTGGTATCGAGGGTGCAGACCCTGCCAGTGTGGTGTATGATGCAGTAAATGCGGCCAAGGCAAGAGGCGTGGATGTGCTTTTGATTGATACGGCAGGAAGACTCCATAACAAGAAAAATCTTATGGAAGAGCTTCGCAAGATGAACCGCATCATAGACAGAGAGTTTCCCAATGCACACAGAGAAAATCTGATTGTATTGGACGGAACTACCGGTCAGAATGCATTGGTGCAGGCAAGAGAGTTTGGAGATGTGGCACAGCTTACAGGTATTGTGTTGACCAAGATGGATGGTACTGCCAAGGGTGGTATTGCTGTGGCGATTCAGTCAGAACTCAATGTGCCGGTGAAATATATCGGTGTAGGTGAAAGTATTGAGGATTTGCAGAAATTTGATTCGGATCAGTTTGTAAATGCATTGTTTGATGTGCAGATGGAGGAAGAAGAGTAATGGAAGAACAAATGTTGACACTTGGCAAATTTGAGGAAGCCAGCGAGGTTGTAAAGAAAGTGACCTCCGAGACCAAACTGGTCTACAGTGACTACTTCAGCAAACAGACAGGCAACCGTGTGTATTTGAAGCCGGAGAATATGCAGTTTACCGGTGCATACAAGCTTCGCGGTGCATATTACAAGACAAGTACACTTACCGATGAAGAACGCGCAAAGGGTATCATTACTGCGTCCGCGGGCAATCATGCTCAGGGCGTTGCTTATGCGGCACAGTGCTATGGTGTGAAGGCTACAGTTGTTATGCCTACCACCACACCTCTTATGAAGGTAAACCGCACTAAGAGCTACGGTGCAGAGGTTGTGCTGTACGGCGATGTGTATGATGAGGCATGTGCTCATGCATATGAATTGGCAGAAAAGCATGGTTACACCATGATTCATCCTTTTGATGATTTGACTGTTGCAACCGGTCAGGGTACTATTGCAATGGAGATTTTCAAGGAGCTCCCTCTGGTGGACTATATTCTGGTTCCCATCGGAGGTGGCGGTCTGGCAACCGGTGTTTCCGCTCTTGCTAAGCTTTTAAATCCTAAGATTAAGGTAATTGGTGTGGAGCCCGCCGGTGCAAACTGTCTTCAGGAATCTATTAAAAAGGGTGAAGTAACAACACTTCCCGGTGTCAATACCATCGCAGATGGTACAGCAGTGAAGACTCCCGGTGCGAAGCTGTTCCCTTATCTGCAGCAGAATTTGGATGATATTATTACAGTTGAGGATGAAGAGCTTGTTGTGACCTTCCTTGATATGGTAGAGAATCATAAGATGGTGGTGGAGAACTCCGGCCTTCTTACAGTGGCAGCTCTTAAACATCTGAACGTAAAGGATAAAAAGGTGGTATCTATCTTAAGTGGTGGTAACATGGATGTAATCACTATGTCCTCCGTGGTGCAGCAGGGTCTGATTATGCGTGACAGAATCTTTACGGTATCTGTACTGCTTCCTGATAAGCCCGGCGAGCTGTGCAGGGTATCCGGTATCATCGCAGACGTGAGTGGTAATGTTATTAAGCTGGAGCATAACCAGTTTGTATCTATTAACCGTAATGCAGCAGTGGAGTTGCGTATTACCTTGGAGGCCTTTGGTACGGAGCACAAGGCGAAGATTCTGGATGCGTTGGAGAAGGAAGGTTATCGTCCCAAATTAGTTCGTACAAATATCTGATATTTGTGAGTAGTAGTGTGATAATCATAAGAAAATTAAAAAGAAAATTTATTATTTTATTAATATTTTATGGTAAAATGGGGAACCTTGTAGTATATTTAAACTATAAGGTTTCTTTTTGGGTTTTGAATTAAAAGAAAGAGGTTGCAGCTAAGGTGAAGGCTCGCGAAAATCAATATATTGAGAAAAAGACACCTGTAAAAAGAGCACTTGATTATCTTTTGATGACCATTGGTGCAATTATCTATGCGGCAGGCATCAGCTTGTTTCTGGACCCCAATTCATTGGCTCCGGGTGGCGTTACAGGTATTTCAATCATTTTGAACCGTATTACGAATATTGAGACCGGTACGTTGATTTTGCTTTTGAATATTCCGATTCTACTAGTGGGCACATGGCGATTTGGGATACGATTTATTTTGTCTACTTTGTATTGTATCGCATTGACCTCACTATTTACCAATGTGCTGTCAGCTTATGGCCCTGTCACGGAGGACTTGGTGCTGGCGGCAGTAGTAGGAGGTGCTGTACTTGCCACAGGTGTGGGGCTGGTGTTTAAAGCGGGAGGAACTACCGGAGGAATTGATATTATCATTAAACTGCTTCGATTAAAGATGCCTCATTTAAAGACAGGAGCCTTGTATCTGGCAATGGATGCGGTGGTTGTGGCTGCATCAGCTATTTTGTTTCATAATATTGAGCTTGCTTTGTATGCCGGTGTGGCGGTGTTTGTCAGCTCTACGGTGTTGGATGTGGTGCTGTATGGGCGTGATGGTGCGAAGTTGATTTATATTATCAGTGACCATTTTGAACCGATTACCAAGAGGCTTTTGGAGGAACTGGATTTGGGCGTGACCCATGTGGAGGCCAGCGGTGCCTACAGCGGTAAAGAGAAGAGTGTGATTATGTGCGTGTGCCGCAAGACTCTTTCGCCCAAGGTGGAAGAGATTGTGAAGGAAGAGGACCCTTTGGCATTTATGATTGTGTCAAGTGCTACAGAGATTTATGGGGAGGGCTATAAGAACATTTTCAGCGAGAAACTGTAAATGTTTTTGGAGATAAAGAATAAGGTTCTTGATAAAAGAATCGGAGGACTATAGAATGGATGAATTTATTCGAAAGATATATTATGGAATGATAATTCTGGGGTTTGTGCTTATACTGATATGTGGTTGGTGTACAATGGATGGTGCCGAGGAGAAGGAACTTTCCAAAAGAGACCCCGTACGGGTAGAGCAGGTAAGCGATGCAGTACAGAACTATTATTTTGATGTGAGTGATATGACAGTGTATGGTATGGATGTAGCCTTTTTTTCACATCATCAGTTTATTCGGGTTTATGTTGACGATGAGGAAATATATACCCAAACCAGGAACGGAGGTATCTGGGGCAGGTCTCCCGGCTCGATGTGGAATTTTGTCCAGATACCATATGGAGCAGAAGAATTGCGGATAGAGGTGGATGCAGCGTACAAATCTGTACAGCAGGAGAATCACGAATTTTACTTTGGGGAAGCTTTGTACATGTATAAGAGCATTATGAAGAGTTCTCTTGTTTCAATGCTGGTAAGTCTTGTGTTGATAATTGCAGGTTTTGCGATGGTGTTTTATGCAGCATTGGCAAACCGGAGTGTGTACATAGGAAGAAGCTTGATTTATTTAGGTATTTTTATTATGATATTTGGTTTGTGGTCATTTAATGAAACAGACGGAGCAACATTATTGTTCAATCATAGAATTACATCAGCTTTTTCAGCTTATATCTATTTGATGACAATGAGTGCATCTTTTTTACTGTTTGTCCGGGAATTTATGCATATTGAGGAAAGTATTATTTGGAAAATTATTTGTTTGCTCAGTGTTGCAAATTTCATTGTGTGTCTGGGATTGCAGATTGCAGATGTGGTCGATTTTAAGGAAACTGTCATTGCGACGCATTTGATTATGTTGGTGTCGATTCTGTATGTGATACTGGTGCTGGTGCATAAGGTAATTAAAAAGCAGATTACGCATAATCTAAAGAATAATCTGATTGCACTTATTGTGTTAATTATTGCAGCATTGGTAGATATGGCATTTTATTATATGGGAACGATGGATAGCGATTTGTTTGGGCGGTTTATCTTCCTGTTGTTCGCCATTATTTTGGGACGTGAGACAACCAGAGATTCCATGAAGATTATGGAGCGGGGCAGGAAAGCTCAGTTATATGAAGAACTGGCAATCACGGATAGTCTTACTCATCTGTATAACCGAAATTGCTATGAAATGGATGGATTGGAATTAGAGAAAACGACAGGTGTGCTTGTGGTTGCTTTTGATTTGAATGATTTAAAAAAGTGCAATGACACTATGGGGCATTCGGAAGGTGATAATTACTTAAAAGTGGCAGCAAATATGATTGAAACAGTGTTTGCGCAATATGGAAAATGTTACCGTATTGGTGGAGACGAATTTCAGGTATTGATTGAGA
>CAYOGM010000102.1:0-10520 GCA_964403595.1 uncultured Acetatifactor sp.
GTATTCTCCTGATGCTACGCTAAACTGCGGCGGTTCAGCCAGATATCCGCGATAAGCAGCCTTGATGGAATCATTAGGACATTCCATTAGCATATTATTGATGGCTTGATACGCTCCTTTTGCACGATATACTGCAATCAGTTTACCATAAGCACTTTCCAACTGCTCCGCATCTGTACCAGAATCCTGCACAATATTAAGTAGCCAGTATTCATATTCAGTTTTATCATTTTTCAGGAAATATACCTCTGCCAGTTCAAACTTCAAATCCACGTTGAATTTGTCCAATTCCATGGCTCGGGTATAATGCCTGATCGCCTTCTCATACTTGCCTTTTGTTGTGGCTTGTCTTGCATTCTCTAACTGATATGAGGGAGAAAAATATTGAAAACACATTACCACTCCCATAATCAGACACAGAACAAGTACTCCTACCGCTCCCCAGCTTGTCAGCTTCTTTACTTTCTTCGAAAACATCTTGGTCTTCTGTGAATCGGACGGTATCACCTCTTCCATAATCTGTCCAAGGTTTTGCTCTATGTTATGTTCCAGCTCCGGCTCAAAATCCGGAACAATATGAATATCCTCACCACAATGCTCGCAGTAGAGATGGCCTTCTTTCATTTCTGCCCCGCAACTCGGACATTTCATAAGCTATCCCTCGTATTTTCTTGCGATTAAAACAAACCTCTTATCTTACCGTTATCATCTACATCTATGCGATATGCCGCAGGCTCCTTGGGAAGACCCGGCATAGTCATTACAGCTCCGGTAAGCACCACTACAAAACCGGCTCCTGCAGATACATAAACCTCACGAACATTGATTTCAAATCCTACAGGACGACCAAGTAATGTCGGATCATCTGAAAGAGAATACTGATTCTTGGCCATACACACGGGCAACTTACCATATCCCAACTTTTCCAGCTGCGCAAGCTGTTTGATTGCCGACGGTGCAAAGGTTACATCCCCCGCTCCGTAAATTTCTCTTGCAACAGTACGAATTTTCTCTACAAGGTCCAAATCATCCTCATAAATAGTTTTAAAATTACTTTCTTTATTTTCTAGCGTGAAAAGCACTTTTTCAGCCAGCTCTACACCACCTGCACCGCCTTCTCCCCAGACATTTGCCACAGAGAACTCGCAATCCTTAGACTCGCAAAATTCCTTCACAAAAGCAATTTCCTTGTCCGTATCAGATACAAATGCATTCAATGCAACCACAACCGGAACGCCATATTTCTGCAAATTTTCAATATGCTTCTCCAAATTGGCAATTCCCTTACTCAAGGCCTTCATATTCTCTGTTCCCAAATCAGCTTTGGCTACTCCGCCATTGTATTTGAGCGCGCGAATGGTGGCAACCAAAACCACGGCATCCGGCTTAAGTCCCGTCTTACGGCACTTGATGTCAAAGAACTTCTCTGCACCCAAATCTGCGCCAAATCCAGCCTCTGTGATACAATAATCTGCCATTTTGAGAGCTGCCTTTGTAGCACGAACAGAGTTACAACCATGAGCAATGTTTGCAAACGGACCACCATGAACCAGCGCCGGTGTATGCTCCAACGTCTGAATCAGATTGGGTTTCATAGCATCCTTGAGAAGTGCTGCCATAGCACCAACCGCCTGCAAATCTCCAGCGGTTACAGGTTCCCCTGCGCAATTATAAGCAACTACTACTCGGGACAACATTTCCTTTAAGGTCTTCATATCGTCCGCAAGACACAAAATCGCCATAATCTCACTGGCAACAGTAATAACAAAATGATCCTCACGAACAAAACCATCCGTTTTGCCACCCATGCCAACAATCACATTTCTAAGGGCTCTGTCATTCATGTCCACACAGCGTTTCCAGACAACCTGTCTGGTATCAATACCCAAAGCATTGCCCTGATGGATATGATTATCCAAAAGAGCCGCCAAAAGATTATTCGCAGCAGTTATTGCATGAAAATCTCCGGTAAAATGCAGATTCAAATCCTCCATTGGTACTACCTGGGCATAGCCACCGCCGGCAGCACCACCCTTAATGCCAAAACAAGGTCCCAACGAAGGCTCTCTCAGCGCAATCACAGCCCTTTTGCCAAGCTTGCCAAAGGCTTCACCAAGTCCAACAGTAACAGTAGTCTTACCTTCACCGGCTGGTGTGGGATTAATAGCTGTCACCAAGATTAATTTGCCATCGGGATTGGATTGTAATTTCTCCAAATACGTATCAGAAAGCTTCGCCTTGTACTTGCCATAAAGTTCAAGGTCATCCTCGGAAATACCCAGTCGTCCCGCCACCTCTGTAATCGGCTCTAACACGGCCTCCTGTGCAATTTCGATGTCTGTTTTCATTGCGCATCCTCCATAATTCAAAATTCTTTATCTCTTGTTACCAAATCAGATTTCTTCCAAAAGCTGCTCAAACTGTTCCATACTCATAAGAACCTTACGTGGCTTGGTACCTTCTTCCTCACCTACCACGCCATATTCGCAAAGTTGGTCCATAATGCGTGCTGCACGGTTAAAACCAATCTTTAATACTCTCTGCAACATACCGATGGAAGCCTTGTCCTTGTCAATAATAAAGCGCCCTGCTTCTTCGAAATATTCATCTCTTCCACTGTCTCCACCGGATGAAGAACCACCGGCAGGAGAAGCTGTCTTGATATTGTTGATTTTCTCCTGAATATCTTCCGCATAGGTATTGCCAATCATTTGATTCTTAAGGAAATCCACCACATCGGAAACCTCCTTATCCGATACAAATGCACCCTGAATACGTGCGGGTTTGGAATATCCCTGAGGATAGAACAGCATATCTCCCTTGCCGAGAAGTTTCTCTGCACCAACCATATCCAGAATAGTACGGGAATCCACGCCACTGGATACTGCAAACGCTACACGGCTGGGCATATTGGCCTTAATCAGACCGGTGATAACGTCCACACTGGGACGCTGAGTTGCAATAATCAGATGAATTCCGCAGGCTCTCGCCAACTGTGCCAAACGACAGATAGATTCTTCCACCTCGCCGGGACTTACCATCATCAAATCAGCAAGCTCGTCCACAATAATAACAATCTGGGGAAGCTTGGAAGGCACATCCTCCTCTCCATTCTCTCTCATGGTCTCAAGCTTCTTGTTGTAACCCTTTAAATCGCGTACATTGTAATCTGCGAACTTACGATATCTGTCCTCCATCTCCGACACTGCCCAATGAAGCGCAGCCGAGGCCTTCTTGGGATCTGTCACAACCGGAATCAACAAATGTGGAATGCCGTTATAGACAGACAACTCAACCACTTTAGGGTCCACCATAATCAGCTTCACATCATCCGGATGAGCTTTGTACAAAATACTCATAATCAAAGTATTGATACATACAGACTTACCCGAACCGGTAGAACCGGCAATCAACATATGAGGCATCTTGGCAATATCCGCAACAATGGTTTTACCGGCAATATCCTTACCTACTGCAAATGCAATATTGGAAGGAAATTCCTTGAATTCATTACTCTCAAACAAATCTCTCAATGCAACGGTCATATTTTCCTTATTGGGCACTTCGATTCCGATAGCAGCTTTGCCGGGAATAGGTGCCTCAATACGAATATCCGTAGCCGCAAGATTCAATTTAATATCATCTGTCAGACCTACAATTTTGGACACCTTTACACCCTGCTCCGGCTGAAGCTCATAGCGGGTAACACTGGGACCCTGACTGATATCCGTAATGGTAACCTTAACACCAAAAGTATTTAAGGTCTGTTGCAGACGCATAGCAGTCTCCTTCAGTTCCTGAGTGGAATCTCCTGTCGTACCGGTTCCCTTTTGCAATCTGGAAAGAGGCGGAAACATGTACTTGCGGGGAACCTTCTTCTCTGCATTCTGTATCTCCTTGTGCATCTGATTCTCAGCAGGAGACAAACCATTATCCTTAGGTGCCACTGCAGAAGGTCTGGATGAAACATTCGCATTCGAAGCAGTGCTTGCTGTTGTGTTTGCATCACTGACCCCATCTGTCATACCATCTTTATGTACACGGATTCGCTCTGCCTGAGGTGGCATTTCAGAAGATGTTGTATTACTAACCTTAGGTTCTGATGACTCGATTCGGATTTCTGACATCTCATTTTCCTGTTTCACTTCTGATAAGGTCACCTGATGTGCTGTACGAACACGAATTTTATCAAAATCAAATGCAGGGCTCTCTGCTTCCGACAGACTCACCGCACTTGTAACAGGCTGTTCATCGGAAACACGCTCTTGATAGATTATCTCATGAATATCATCCTTATGACCGGGCTCCGCCTTTTTGAGAGAAGTAGCCATCATTACACCACTTACCTTTTTCTCCATGCGGGGAACTTTCTCTTCTTCCGATACCGACTTATCCAAAAGAGCTTCGTTTTCTTTCTCCTCCGCTCTCAAGCGACGCTGCTCCTCACGCTCTCTACGCTGTTCTTCTCTCTGCCTTTCACGTTCTCTACGCTCTTCTTCACGCACCTCACGAAGTCTGTCCTGTTCCTCTCTGCGAACTCTTGCAGCTTCTTTTCTTCGTTCCGCATCCTCGGCAGAAAATTCACGGAACCGCTCGGAACCGTTTCTGACACTGCCCAGAAAGGATTTCTCCGTCACCAGAATCAAGCTTACAACAGAGCAGAGTAAAACCACCAAAATCGTACCTACCGTCTCCAGATTCTGATGCAGAAGATAGGCCAGGCTGCCTGCAATCACGCCACCACCTTTTCTGCCGGTACTGCTATGCGTGTAAATCGCCTTAACATCAAAGGTATCCAAAGCGGTAACATTTCCGCTAATCAGCTCACATATAACACCAATCATCAGTACAAGTACAATTCCGGATATTAATTTTCTAAGTGCTGTGGGGCTCCCTTCATTGGCAAGCCAAAAAGAAACGCCCACAAACACAAGTACCGGCATAACATAGGACAAAAATCCGAAAATGCCAAACATCACATCACGAATACCGTTTCCTACAGGACCAACTACACCAAAATTGCAGAAAAACAACAAAATCATAACCAACGACAATACAATCAATCCAATTTCACTAAAAAGTGCGCTGTCCTGTTCTTCCTGTTTTGTATCTATTCTTTTCACTGTATTATTTGTACTTATTCTGCGGGTAGAACTACTCTTTCCGCTTTTCGAAGAACCTGTATTTCTAGTCGATTTATTTGATGAAGAAGCCATATCGCTTCATACCTCCGATATTTCTTTTCCTAAAGGTTAAGTATACCATTTTTCTTGTCTTTTGTCATTAGTTTAACAAAACTTTTACGAATGCTTTATTTTCCAAAACTTTATTTTCCTTTTGCATCAATCATTTCGTGCAATTTACAAATTGCCTTGTCAATTCCACCCACCTCATCAATAATACCATGTTTTACTGCCTCTTCTCCCACAAGAATCGTACCTACATCCTTTGTGAGAAACCCTGTTTCCATCATTAATGCCTCCAGATTCTCTTTGGCAATTTCACTGTGACGACACACAAAACCGGTAATACGGTCCTGAATCAATTTGAAATAGTCAAAGGTCTGAGGAACTCCTATAATCATTCCATTCATACGAACCGGATGAATCACCATGGTTCCGGTGGGCACAATAAAAGAATAATCCGTACTGACTGCAATCGGAACACCAATAGAATGACTCCCGCCCAGCACCAAAGATACCGTTGGCTTACTGAGTGACGCAAGCATTTCCGCAATCGCAAGTCCCGCTTCCACATCACCACCCATGGTATTCAGGAGCACCAGCACCCCCTGTATCTCCTTGCTGTCCTCAATAGCCGCCAATTGAGGAAGAACATGCTCATACTTGGTCGTTTTCGAATTGTTCGACAGATTATCATGCCCCTCAATCTCGCCTATAATGGACAAAAGGTGTATTTTTTGATGTTTCCCATTATTATCCAGCGTCAATTGTCCAATTTGTTCAATGCGCTGATCCTGATGCTCTTCTGCTTGGATTTTATCGGATTTTTTATTATCCCTTTCATTCTCATTATCACGTGCCATCTGATTACCTCCCCGTGTTTCCCGAAGAAAAAGACCATGCCCACACAGAGCACAGTCTCATTCTCTATTACAGTATCAGTATTTGCACTTTCCGAAAATATATCCGTCCAAAACCTGCATTACGGAATGTCAAAATCATCATCCTCAGCCACTTCGTAATCATAATCCATAACCTTTCTGGTATGCTTCTTCGGAAGGGGCAAGGGATTCTCGATGAAATTGATTTCAGACTCCGAAACGGCTGTTTCTTCATTTGTTTCTTCATTTGTTTCTTCGTTTATTTCTTCGTTTGTTTCTTTTTCCGTTTTAGAGTTCTCATCTTTGGAGTTCTCTTCTTTGGAACTCTCTTCTTTGGAACTCTTGTTCCTCGGTTCCTCCGGTACATCCATATCTATAATTGCCAAATCTGTCTCCTCCGATACTTTCACCTTTTCAACCTTAAGTGCCATTACATCCGACAATCCACATCCTGCCAAAACAGCACATAATATGTATAGAACAGCCGCTCCATTAAAATATTGTGGCGCTGTTATTCCGCTACACTGCATTGCCACCAAAAGAGCCACAACAAAAAACCAAACAATCCGGTTTCCCATCTTTTTACTGCACCAAAAGCTAAATACCCCAAACAAAAGCAATACTGCAAGCACTATTCCCTCAAAATATTCGCCTCCGGCACCCAGCTCCATGGGAGATAACCATTCTCCTTGACCAAAAAGTGCCAACTGTCTGGAAATAGAGCCAAAGTCACCATGGATTTTTCTGTAAGAACAAAATGCCACAATAACTATTCCTGCAAAAACAATCACCGGACTGCTTAAAATTTCTGAGGCTCGTCTCTCGAAGTCCCGCAAGCTCCCAGGCCGGATGTATTCATCCCTTGTTGCCCACTCCTCTTCCATACGAAGCTTCATATAATCTCCAAAACAAATCTCACCGGTCAGAATCACCAACAGAGTGATACCTGTCACATCCAGATAGCAACACCAACCAATAAACACGCCGGATGCAACATAGCACAAAACAGCAATAATCTGATCCAAAAGCTTATTACAGGATGCCATACTGTCACCGATTCCACCAATGAAATTCAGTGCCAATCCAAAACATAAAAGAAACACTAAAAAAGGAGTCAACTTACACGTCTCCGTCACCAGATAAGGCATAAACCCTAAAAATGCAGTCACTACCAATGCCGCCATCGGATTCACAAGCTTTCTGACTCCCAGATATACACTCACAGCAGCTGCAACCAACAGTAAAAGCTGTAACACCACTGCAGAAAATGTGTGATTGCCCAAAAGCAACATCGCAATATTCATCAAATACAGGTATACCCTGTAACCACCATGATCTATGGCAGCATAAAATTTTCCATCTGTAACCTTTGCATTCTCATAGACAGCATTATCAACAATGTCCCATGATACAGCTGTTCTAAGTACAATCATTCCAGCCAACATAGCCACAAAAAGCAAACTCTCTATTATTACACAAAGAAATTTCTTTTTCGTCAAAAATTTCCTGAGCTGCTCCTTTTGTGCAAGTTTGTGCAAACCGTAAACAAGGCCTCCTGTAAGCCCGGCTACAACAACTGCCCCTATCACTCCCGGCACCAAAGTATAGCCTATTTTTACACTTATTGACATTGCTAACGTAAGCAGACACACTCCAGCCGCGCACGCATAAAGAAGCCATATGAGAAATTCAGGTATTTTACTCTTGTTCATCCGCCAAAACCTTTTCAATATTGTAGCGAGGTCTATGCTTCACCTCAATATAAATCTTACCAATATACTGTCCCACAAGACCGATTGCCAGAAGCTGAACACCACCCAAAAACCATATAGACAAGATAAGGGATGTCCAACCGGGCACAACATGTCCTGTGAAATAAGAGAACAATGCATAAATTGCTGCCAGTACGCACACACAGACAATTGCAACACCCAAGCCCAAAATCATGGTAATAGGCTTTACACTAAAGGAAGATATTCCGTTAAACGCCAATGCCAGCATCTTCTTTAACGGATACTTGGACTCTCCTGCTACACGTTCCTTGCGGTCATAATAAACACAATCTGTCTGATATCCAATCAACGGAACCATGCCCCGAAGGAACAAATTGTTCTCTTTGTATTGAGAAAACTGTTCTACTGCACGCTTACTCATAAGTCTGAAATCCGCATGATTGTAAACAGTCTTAACACCCATAAGCTCCATTATCTTATAGAAGCCCTGGGCTGTAGTACGCTTAAAAAAGGTATCTGTCTTACGTTCCTTTCTGACACCGTACACGATATCCTTACCTGCTTGAAATTTATCAATCCTTTCTTCAGTGACAGTAATATCATCCTGCAAATCCGCATGAATAGACACGGTCACTTCACTCAAATCCTTAGCCGTAATCAGACCTGCGGTAAGAGCGAACTGATGCCCTACATTACCGGCAAGATTTACACCAAAAACCTGAACCGGATGAGCCTTATGCTCCTCCTCAATAAGTTCCCAGGTGCGATCTTTACTGCCGTCATTGACAAACATAACAAAACTGTCTTTGCTGATTTTACCCTTGGATACAAGGTCATTTAATACCCCGCGCAATGCCTCAGAAGAAATTTTAAGCATTTCCTCCTCATTGTAACAAGGCACTACAATCGCCAATCTATCCATTCTAATAACCATGCCCTTTCGTAATGTTTCTTATGCTTCAATCGCCTGCTTCAAATCTGCAATAATATCATCTACATGCTCTATACCAACAGAGAGACGAATCAAATCCGGCGCAACACCTGCTTCGCGAAGCTGTTCATCATTCATCTGACGATGAGTATGACTTGCGGGATGAAGCACACAGGTTCTTGCATCTGCAACATGCGTTACAATGGCGACCATCTGAAGCTTATCCATCATTTTAGCAGCAGCCTCTCTGCCACCCTTAAGTCCAAAAGAAATAACACCACAACTACCCTTAGGCATATATTTCTGAGCCAAATCATAATATTTATTGCTCTTAAGTCCGGGATAATTCACCCATGCAACATCCTCATGCTGCTCTAAAAACTCCGCAACCGCCTGAGCGTTTGCACAATGTCTCTCCACACGCAAAGGCAAAGTCTCAAGACCTACATTCAACAAAAAAGCATTCTGAGGGGACTGAACAGAGCCCAAATCACGCATCAGCTGAACGGTGGCCTTAGTAATATACGCGGTCTTGCCAAATTTCTCTGTATAGGTCACCCCATGATAAGACTCGTCCGGAGTGGTAAGCCCATGGAACTTATCACCATACTTGTCCCAGTCAAAATTACCGGAATCTACAATCGCACCACCTATGCACATTGCATGCCCATCCATATATTTGGTGGTGGAATGTGTTACAATATCAGCTCCCCACTCAAAAGGATTACAGTTAATAGGAGTTGCAAATGTATTGTCAATAATAAGAGGCACACCATGCTCATGTGCAATTTTTGCAAACTTTTCAATATCAAGAACAACAAGTGCAGGATTGGCAATCGTCTCCGCCATCATGCATTTAGTATTGTCACGGAAAGCCTTACCAATTTCTTCCTCAGAAGCATCCGGATCCACAACAGTGGTCTCAATACCCATCTTCTTCATGGTCACAGTCAAAAGGTTAAAGGTACCGCCATAAACAGTAGAAGACATTACCACATGGTCGCCGGCCTCACAGATATTGAAAACAGCATAATAATTGGCTGCCTGTCCGGAACTGGTAAGCATTGCAGCCACACCGCCCTCCAGTTCACAAATCTTCTGTGCAACAAAATCATTAGTAGGATTCTGCAATCTGGTATAGAAATAACCGCTCTCCTCCAAATCAAATAACCTTCCCATCTGCTCGGAAGAATCGTACTTGTAAGTAGTGCTCTGAACAATCGGCAATACTCGGGGCTGACCGTTTGTTGGCTGCCAACCGGATTGAATGCAAATTGTCTCTTTCTTAAAATTAGGATTCTGTGCCATTTTCATACCTCCCTGGTCACTAGCATTATACAATAGAAATTGCACTCTTTGTTCTTTTTCTATTGTCGTGTATTACAGCAAACACCACCCTGTCCGGGTGGTGCCTTTTCTTCAATTGTGTCAGTTTTACTCATCCCAGTTATGATATACTGCCTGCACATCATCGTCATCCTCAAGAAGATCCAATGTCTTCTGGAGATTTTTGATTGCAGTCTCGTCAGTCAGTTCCACATAATTCTGAGGAATCATAGTAACCTCCGCGCTAAGCATAGGAATACCAGCCTCTTCCAACGCCTTTCTCACCTCTTCAAAAGTATCGGGATCTGTGAGAATCTCATAACTGTCTTCTTCCTCGGCGAAATCCTCTGCGCCTGCATCCAGAGCAGTCATCATCAAATCATCCGCATCCATATCGCATTCTTCTTTATCGATAATAATCTGACCCTTTTTGTCAAACATAAAGGATACACATCCGGGAGTGCCG
>CAYOGM010000103.1:0-10492 GCA_964403595.1 uncultured Acetatifactor sp.
TGGAAGGAAAGAAAAAGTTTAAGAAAATGTTGTCAACTACTTGACACAAGAGGGTAAGGGGATGCCGGAGATATCCTCAATCACGCCACTGTGTGAGACGCTTAAGATTAATGTCAATGAGCTTTTGTCGGGGGAGCGTCTGCCGGAGGATGGTTATTCTAAGAAGGCGGAGGAAAATATGATGAATTTAATTCACGAGACAGAAATCAGTAAGAAGAAAAACAGAAACTCCATGTCTATCATTTTTGTCACATTGATAACAGTTTTGTTGGTGGGAGGATTGACTATTTTATCAAGTGGAGGCATTGGGATGAGCCTGATGCTTTTGGATTGGCCTACATTACTGCCCATGCTTCTGGTTACAATTTTCTTCCTGTTGGGGACCCGGCTGGGTGGTTCTTTTGTACAGGCATTTTTGATTGTGACCGGTAAGAAGAAAAATGTATCTCAGGAAGAGTTTATTCAAGCGAAAGCGGCTCTCAGGCTGGCGAGCAATGCACTGCTTGGGATGGGCGTTTTTGAGACCTGTGTGGGCTTTATAGCCATTATGTCTGCAAGTATGAATAATGCACTTGCCACGGAGACTTTGCCGGTTGCAATTTCTATAGCGTTGCTTGGTATCTTGTATGGTATGTTTGGATATTTGTTGTTGCTGCCGATTCGAATGAAGCTGGAGGCGATGCAAGGCAGTGTGATACATAGATAAGGTTGTGCCTGAGAAGAAAAGGTTTGGTGAGACCTGCGCCATTATATTAGAAAACAAATAGGAAGAGCGTTGCAAAACAGCATATCAATCTGTTTGCAGCGCTCAATGTTATTTTGCAAAATTATATTCATCTTAATGCTTTTGTTTGCAATAGCTTGCCACACTCTCTACCAGAAGCAATACCAGTGCCACATTGACAAATAAATCAATCCAGCTAAACAATTGATTCATAATACCTAAATTGGCAAGATACATGGCACCTTTCATGTGCGCAATGATTGCACTGTCATAGGTAGAAAACAAGGTTCCGAGAAAGCTTTGCAGACCAAGCACAATTCCGCTGTAGATTGCGGTTCCAAGAGAAAGATAGCTATTACTACTATGGCTGCCGGTGAGGTTTACGGCACCCAGAACAGCACAGGGCAGACCTACGAGTATCATGCGCAGAATTGCACTGGCGGGGTATATGGTTACATAGTCTGTTGAGGAACTCATAAACATAGGTTTAAAGGCATCCTGGAAGAATAGAATCCCCATACCTACTACCAGATAGATTATGGCAGTAATCATAGCAATCAAAGATAATTTACGCAACCTTTTTACCTCCTGATTTGAGTTTGCCGGCTTTTTTGCGTGCGAGATAATCTTTCGTCATTTCAATGACCTGTCCGGACAGTAGAGTCAGTGCAATCAGGTTGGGTAGAGCCATGAAACCATTGAACGTGTCAGAGATACTTACCACCAGCTCCAAAGATATATTACAGCCTACAAAAAGCATAAGAATAAAAATAATTTTGTAAACAGGCACTGCATTTAAACCAAAGAGGTACTCCACTGCACGCTCGCCATAGTAGGACCAGCCAAGGATGGTGGTGAAGGCAAAGAGCATAATGGCAATAGAGATAAATTTGCTGCCGAAGGGGCCAAGTACAGACTCAAAAGCAGCACTGGTCAGTGCGATGCCGGAAAGCAATCCTGCATCAGCCAGTTCGGTGCCATTGATGGCACATGCTTCATAGGCTGCAAAATCATATACGCCGGAACAGAGAATTGTCATTGCGGTCATGGTGCACACAACAATAGTGTCTGTGAATACTTCGAAAATTGCCCACATACCCTGCTCCACAGGTTCTTTTACATCGGAGGTGGAGTGTACCATAACAGAGGAACCAAGACCGGCCTCATTGGAGAAAACACCTCTTGAGATGCCTTGTCTCATGGCAATCATAACAGTAAAGCCCGCAATGCCGCCACTCATGGAAGGCAGGTTGAAAGCATTGCCCAAAATCGCCCCGAAGGCAGTGGGTACAGCAGTGATATTGTTGCAGATGACAATCAAGGCACCGATTACATACATAATCGCCATGAGGGGTACAACTTTTTCTGCTACAGCAGCAATGCGTTGAATGCCACCCAGAATTACCAGAGCGGCTACACTCATTACAACAAGACCGGTTATCCAGTTGGGAATGCCGAAGGCGTTGTTCAGGCCGTTGGCAATCTCATTGCCCTGTGACATATTACCGATGCCGAAGGAAGCCAGTACACAGAAAACAGAAAAAATCATAGCCAGCCATTTCCAGCCCAGTCCTTTCTCGATATAGACCATGGCACCGCCTACCCAGCCACCTTTTTCGTTTTTGTAGCGGTATTTGATACCCAGTGTTTTCTCTGCAAAATTGGTCATCATACCCAAGAATGCAGACAACCACATCCAGAAGATTGCGCCGGGGCCACCTAATGAAAGGGCTACAGCCACACCGGAAATATTGCCTACACCGATGGTTGCAGCCAGCGCGGTACACAGGGACTGAAACTGGGAGATGGTATGTTTATCCTCAGTATTTTTTGTTTTTTTATCCTTTTTAAAGACAGAAAGAATTGTGATATCTAACCAGTCTTTGATATGTACTACCTGAAACAGCTTGGTTCGTATGGTAAACATAAGACCCACAAACAGGAAAAATACCAGCATGACAGGTCCCCAGATAAAGTCATGCAGTATGTCATTTACTTGTGTAATTATTTGTATGACGTTGTTCATAAATTTCCCCTTTGACGGTAAGTAATAATTGAAAGTTTCTAATTGTAAAACTAAGTTAAAACGTTAACGATATTATAATACAAAAAAGAAAAGAGGACAACCTCAAATTGTCCTCTGGGAGTGCCTCCAAAAATGGGAGGATGCCAAGGATTTCGGGTCCTTGGCATGTATTATGAAAAAGTTGATTAACAATTAACTGGCTGGGTTAGTTGTTATTTGGTATGTTTTAAGTATATTCTACAGAAATGTCTAAAACATGAGTGGAAATTGAAAAATTCTTAAAAGAATTGTAAATAAAATATGAACGCTTACATTTTGTTGGGTTCAGGATAGGTCTCACCGAAGGTTTCTACGGTGACACTTTCCATCACCTGATTCTCAAGGGGTCTGTCGGAGTAGTCAGTAGCAGTTTCAGCAATTTTATTTACCACATCCATGCCCTCTGTAACCTTACCGAATGCTGCGTAAGCGCCATCCAGATGAGGAGAGGTTTTGTGCATGATGAAAAACTGGCTTCCTGCGGAATCAGGGAACATGGAACGAGCCATGGAGAGAACACCCTCTGTATGCTTCAAATCATTTTGGAAGCCATTCTGGCTGAACTCACCCTTGATGTGATAGCCGGGGCCGCCCATGCCGGAGCCTTCGGGACATCCGCCCTGAATCATGAAGCCACGGATAACGCGATGGAAAATCAGACCATTGTAGTAACCCTTGTTAATCAGACTGATAAAATTGTTAACGGATTCGGGAGCAATTTCGGGGTAAAGCTCCGCCTTAATTACATCGCCGTTTTGCATTTTGATGGTAACAATAGGATTTTGTGCCATAAAATATTCCTCTCTATTCTAAAATATAGTATAATATATGGGACATCTTGTCAGCCCACGATACTTATTTTAGCGTAATTGGGGTGGAACGTAAAGAGGGGAACAGAAAAACTATGTATTATTTGAACAAAGTAATTACCTGTTCTGAAGTCGGAGAGTGCAGAGAGACGATTTTAGCGGATGCTGCGGAGAATACGGAGGCAGCTCTGTGGATTACCGATTCTGCGATGCAAGGCCGTAAGCTTTTGGCGGAGGGGAAAGCTGTTTTAATCTGGCTTCACGAAGGGAATCGCAGTCAGGATTTCAGTGCATTTCGTTACGCCTGTGATAATCCGGCGGAGCTTGACAGGGATTATCTGGAAGGAGTTTATAGGCGCTTTCAAGGGATTCCATGGGATATTCTGGAGACGGAGCGTTGTCTTGTCAGGGAGACTACCGTTGCGGATGTGGAGGAATTTTATCGTATCTATAGCGAACCCTCCATCACTGAATTTATGGAGCCTTTGTATGATGACCCGGAGCAGGAGAGGGCCTATGCCAGAGATTATATAGATAAAGTGTATGCATTTTACGGATTCGGTATTTGGACGGTACTTGCAAAGGCTGATACCTATGAGACAGAGCGGAAAGTGGAGAATGAGCCGGAAGCAGATAGCAGGCCGGAGGTCATTGGCAGGGCAGGTATTTGTTACAGAGAGGGATATGAAGACCCGGAAATTGGCTTTATTATTGCTGCGGACAAGCAGTGTATGGGGTATGCCACTGAGGTGTGCCGGGCGATTATGCAGTATGGACATGAGGAGCTTGGATTTGAGCGGATTCTGGCATTTGTACAGCCTGCCAACATGGCTTCGCTGAGGGTATGCGAAAAGTTGGGAATGAGCAGACTGGGGAAGACTCAGCTAAAAGGTGTGGATTATGTGATTCTATACCATGAAGGGGTATTATAGTAATGATAAAATCATGGAGGTAATGTGATGGAGAAACGAATTTTAACTTATCGCAAGTATATAGATGAACTTCTTATGAAAGATGATGTGGACTGGGCTGCTGTCAAGGCAGAGCATCTGGTGCAAATCGGATTTTTCCAGCATGAGAGACTGATTCACTTGATTGTGACGGTGCTTTTTGCACTTTTGGAGGTGGTGACGCTTTGCACTTCTGTTTTGATGTTTATGCCTTTTCTTGGTATACTTGTAGTGTTGATTCTGGTGCTTTTGATTCCTTATGTGCGCCACTATTACATTCTTGAGAATGAGGTGCAGAGGATGTACGGGCAGTATGATGAGATACAGAACAAGCTGGATAAAGGGTTTCGATTGTAGAGGGAACAATATTTTGCTTTTGTCTCGGTGTGTAGCAGTATTTTCAGAATAGAAAGGGCACATGCGTTAACAGTAGCTTACGCATGTGCCTTAGGTTTTGGAGCTGTTAAATTTATTTGCCGTAGAAAATCTGGGCAATGGGTGAATCGGGTGAAAGAACAATGGTCTTGTTGTCTCCGGTCATGGTCACTTTCAGGGCATCTAATCCTCTCACAAAGGTGTAGAAATCCTGTTTGGACTCATCTGCATATGCTTCAGAGAGAATACGCATGTATTCTGCTTCACCTTCAGCTACCAGAATTTCAGCATCCTTTTCTGCCTCTGAAAGCATTACGGCAACCTCCTTGTCGGTAGCGTTGCGGATAATCTGTGCCTCGGAGGAGCCTTCTGCTGTATAGGTAGCGGCAATGTTGTCACGCTCGGAAATCATTCTCTCATATACGGCAGCCTTGTTGTCGCTGGGCAGGTCGAGCTGTTTGGTCTCGAAGGACAGAAGCTCGATACCATATTGGTCCAAGGTGTTGCCGATGTTGGCCACCACCGCGTCGGACAGTTCTCCGTCTCTGCCGGAAATGACATCGTTTTGCGTGTTAGCACTGATGACATTTTTGGTAGAGTTGTATACTATAGTGTTCAGTCTGTCCTCTGCATAAGTGATGGAACCGTTCAAGGTCTGAGCAAATTTTAAAGGGTCTGTAATACGCCACAGCACATAGCTGTTGCATATCATAGTTTTTTTGTCACTGGTGATGACATCTGAGGGAGACAAGTCATAGAGAAGAATCTCTTTGGGAAGCTTATCTACACTTTGGATGAAAGGAATCCGGAAGGTGACACCTGCCTCGCTCTCTACAGATACGATTTTACCAAATTGGCGAATAAGGCTGTATTCATTTTCGTTGGTTACCACAAAACAGGATGAACCGACGATTACTACAAGTAACAGTAAAACGATGGGAATTATTTTTTTCATATGCCGGCACCTCCTTAATTATTCTGTGCAGCATCTGTGTTGCTGCCGGTATTGGTTGAAGTGTTATAGCTGCTAAAGCTTGTAAAGGATTCTACAGGATAAAACATCTGCATATCTCCATCGGGACTTTCAATAATGACTTTCAAGTCCGGAAGCACATCCTCCATGGTTTCGTAAAACATACGCTGTTTGGTAATGGTGGGGTTCTTGACATATTCCTCATACATTGCATTAAAACGTGCCACTTGTGCGGTTGCTTCATTAATACGTGCAGTCTTTTGTGCCTCTGCGTCCTGAATGATATTGTCTGCCTGTGCCTGTGCCAGAGGAATCTGCTCGTTGCGGTATTTGTTGGCATTGTTCAGGGCCGTTTCTTTGCCTTGCTTGGCCGTTTCCACGGCTTTGAAAGCAGTCATGACTTCTGTTGTGGGAGGTTCGGAATCCTGTATGGTAATATTTACCAGCTGAATGCCGATATCCTGCTCTGCCAAACGTGCGATAATCATTTCCTTAATGGCCATCTGAATTTCGTTTTTACCGGTGGTAAGTACATCATCTACCGTGTAGCTGCCGATAGTGGTACGAATGCAGCTCTGGCTGATATTGCGCAGGATTCCCACAGGGTCTTTTGAGGCATAAACTGCTTTGACGGGGTCGCTGTATCGGTATTCTACAAAAAAGTCTACATTTACAAAGTTGTAGTCAGAGGTAATCATCAGGGAATCGCTTTCATTTGCTTCGTTGGTTTTTTCATCATATCCGATGGCAAAGCCCTGAATGGTAGTATTTACTTTTTTTACCTCTTGAACAAAGGGAATCTTAAAGTGCAGTCCGGGAGTGGTCACTGCTTCAGGCTTACCAAAGGTGATAAGCACTGCCTGCTCCTGTTCTCTGATTTGATAAAAGGAATTAAAGGCAATGATAAGTATAAATACTACTGCAACAATAATGCCGATAGTCTTGGTGATGGTATCACCGGAGTTGGGGCTTGGCTTACCGTTCCCCATGGTTTCAAATCCCTGAGCACGGTTTCTGGCCGAATCATATTTCATATAAATTACTCCTTTCAATGTCTGTGAAAATAATGTTCTGGGTCATTGCATATTTTACTAAATTTTCAGACAATATGCAATGCGAATTAATGCACGTTGATAATTCATAACGTGCAGAAAAGGAGTTGCGAAAATTTTTAAATCGGTATAAGATAGGGATAGACAAATTTTAAAGGCGAACTGCTTTTAATGATATGACCGAAGGGAGTTTGTAATGAAGGTATATGTGACTTTTCCGGGGGGGAAAGCAAAGGCACTTACCATGAGTTATGATGATGGTAAGATTCAGGACGAAAGGTTAATTTCTATTTTTAACAAGTATGGAATTAAGGGAACTTTTAATTTGAACTATGGCATGATGGGGGACGGAGACCCGGCGAACAAGCCTGGCAGCAAGGCAGTACCTCGTATTACTGAGGACAGAATTAAGGAGATTTATGAGGGGCATGAGATTGCAACACACACAATGACACATCCCACAATTTCCCGTTGTCCGTTAACAATGATAGCGAAGGAGATTCTGGAGGACAGAGAAGGGTTGGAGCGCATTACAGGTACTATTGTGCGGGGACATGCTTATCCGAACGGCTCATATAATGAGGAGATAAAAAAGCTTTTTCAACAGTTGGGTATTGCTTACGCCCGCGTAGTGGAGACTAATCCTGTGAATGTGAACGGTGGAATGGTTGAGTCTATGACTGCCTTTGGCCTTCCTACCGATTGGATGGAATGGAGAGCAACCTGTCATCACAATGACCCTAATCTTATGCAGATGGCAGAAATGTTTTCCAATTTCAAGAAAAAGCAATACTTGAAACTGATGTATGTATGGGGCCATAGTTATGAGTTTGACAATAATAATAATTGGGAGGTTATTGAGGAGTTTTGTAGGTATATGGGCGGTAGAGATGATATCTGGTATGCTACTAATATTGAGATTGTAGATTATCTGACGGCAACTAAGAGTCTTCAGTTTTCTGCTAATGGTGAAGCTGTATATAATCCCACCGCAACCAATGTATGGTTGCAGCTGAATGGAAGTAAGAATATAGAGATTCCGGCAGGGGCATATGTAAATTATAGTAATTTGGGATAAATAAAGATTGAATAAGACCCATCTTCCGTGGCCTTAGCGGCGGAGGTATGGGTCTTTGTGCATTAAAGGGAGGTATTATGAAAACATATATTATGGCATTGGATCAGGGAACTACCAGCTCCCGTTGTATTTTGTTTGATGAAAAGGGACAGATTTGTTCCATGGCACAGAAGGAATTTACGCAGATTTATCCAAGACCCGGATGGGTGGAGCATAATCCCATGGAAATCTGGTCTTCCCAGTTGGCAGTGGCTACGGAGGCCATGGCCAAAATGGGTGTGAATGCTTCGCAGATAAAAGGAATCGGAATTACCAATCAGCGGGAAACGACGCTTGTGTGGGATAAAAATACAGGTGAGCCGGTCTATAATGCGATAGTCTGGCAGTGTCGCCGCACGGCAGACAGAATCGAGCAGCTTAAAACAGATGGCATGAATCAAAAGATTCGGGAGCGGACCGGTTTAATACCGGATGCGTATTTTAGTGTATCTAAAATCGAGTGGATTTTGAATAATGTTCCCGGGGCAAGGGAGCGGGCTGAGGCCGGGGATTTGTTATTTGGTACGGTAGATACCTGGCTTATCTGGAATCTGACCAAGGGAGCTGTTCATGTGACGGACTATACCAATGCTTCCAGAACCATGCTCTTTGATATTCATAGGTTGGAGTGGGATGAGGAAATCAGGGAATATTTTAAGATTCCTAAGACAATGCTTCCCGAAGTGAAGCCTTCCAGTTGTATTTACGGTTATACAGATGTATCTGTATTGGGAGGAGCAATCCCCATTGCAGGAGCAGCCGGAGACCAGCAGGCAGCTTTGTTTGGTCAGTGTTGTTTTGAGCAGGGAGAGGTCAAAAATACCTATGGAACAGGCTGTTTTCTTTTGATGAATACAGGCAATCAGGCTATCGTTTCCCAGTCGGGATTGCTTACTACTATCGCAGCCACAGCAGATGAGAAGGTGGAGTATGCCTTGGAGGGAAGTGTGTTTGTGGCAGGAGCAGGAGTGCAGTGGCTTCGGGACGGAATGGATATGGTTCGCAATTCAGCGGAGACGGAAGAACTGGCGCTTCGTGTGGAGGATACGGCAGGGGTATATGTGGTGCCGGCCTTTGCAGGAATGGGTGCACCCTATTGGAATCCCTATGCAAGAGGCACCGTTGTGGGGCTTACCAGAGGTTGTACCAAGGCACATTTTGTGCGGGCTACTCTGGAATCCATTGCATATCAGACAGCAGATTTGATTGGTGCTATGGAAAAGGACAGTGGCATAGACTTAAAGAGTTTGAAGGTGGATGGTGGCGCCAGTGCCAACAACTTCCTCATGCAGTTTCAGGCAGATGTAGTGGATGCGACAGTGGAGCGTCCCGGATGTATCGAGACCACGGCTTTGGGAGCGGCTTATCTGGCAGGACTTGCGGTAGGTTATTGGCAGAGCAGGGAGCAGATTAAGGCTAACTGGGAGATTGGTGCAAGATTTGAGCCGGGCATGGATGCCGGTGAGAGGGAGCGTCTGCTTAAGGGATGGAAGAGAGCAGTGAAATGTGCGCTGGTATGGGCAGAAGATATGTGATATACTACTAAATTGAGACATTTTATCTACGAATCAGATTATATGAGAAAAGAGGAATTAGTATGTTGGTACAAAAGTATAAAGATATGTTATCCGGAAAGTCTGTCATCAGGCAGCTTTCGGAGTTTGCAACTGCCAGGGGTCAGGAAATCGGTTATGAGAATGTATTTGACTATAGTCTGGGTAATCCTTCGGTTCCGGTGCCTCAGGAATTTACGGATAAAATGATTCAGATGTTATCTGAGAGAAACCCTATGGAGCTTCACGGTTATAGTCCCAGTCTGGGTATTACTTCTGTGCGAGAGGCCATTGCAAAGTCCTTGGAGGAGAGGTTTGATATTCCTTATCGCAAGGAACATATTTTTATGGCTTCCGGTGCAGCAGGGGCGTTGGCTCATGCCTTCCGTCTTGTGACGGAGCCGGGAGATGAGATTTTGACCTTTGCACCCTTTTTCCCTGAGTATAATCCTTATGTGAATCTGACAGGGGCAGTGCTTAAGATTGTTCCCCCCAATACAGAGACCTTTCAGATTAATTTTGAAGCTTTTGAAGAGATGTTGACCGAGAAGGTGAAGGCGATACTAATCAATACTCCCAACAATCCTTCCGGAATTGTATATTCAACAGAAACGATTCAGAAATTAACGGATATTCTGCGTGCAAAATCCGCACAATATGGACATGAAATTTATCTGATTTCGGATGAGCCCTACAGAGAGATTATTTTTGAGGGAGTGGATGCACCCTGTGTATCTAAGTTCTATGACAATACCATTATGTGTTATTCCTTCTCAAAATCCCTGTCTCTGCCCGGTGAGAGAATTGGTTATGTGGCAGTAAATCCCGCATGTCCTGATGCGGAGACTATGGTACAGATGTGCGGTCAGATTTC
>CAYOGM010000104.1:0-10423 GCA_964403595.1 uncultured Acetatifactor sp.
GGAGATATTTATCCATATGAGAAGTTCAGAGAGTTTTTTAGTGGCAATTAGGGTTAGGATAGAGGCTTTAAGTAAATTTACTGTTTGGGTAGAGAAAGGAAAAGTGTGATACAATTTTTGTGTATCGCACAAGAATTTAATGATGAATATACAAGGTTTTAGAACGATTACAAAGAATGGTGAAAAACTGGCTTGCATGTAAAACGGATGAAATGCCTACAGAATGGCCGAAAGCTGAAAATCCGTTGGGATATGATGATCGGCTGGAGGCTCGCTTGGTGTGTTGGATGTCAAAGTTTAATGAACACATGGCTCGGAGTCTGGTGTATGCTATAATGGCAGGATATCCGAGTTATTTCAGAGAACCTGTTAAGAATATGTTGGAACTCTGGGGGATGGAGTATACACGCAAGTTTCTGGACGATATGGTAGATAGATATCAGGTAGATGAAGCTGAAGTAATGGAGATGTATTCTGTGGGATATGTTCTGCAATGGAGAACGAAACAGGAGACACAACTCTATGAAAGTTATATCAACGATTGGATAAAAAACGACTGGGAAAAGTATTTGGATGTTATGACGAAAATGAAAAATAGAGGTGGTGACCTTGGTAAAAAGGCGTATAAGAAGATAATTAAGCCACAATTGGAAGAATAATAAAATATCCAAAGTCGTAGCGAGTCTGAATGTATGCGAAAGGAAATATTATGGAACAAAATATAAAGTGTACGATTGAAGATATTATTAATTCATTGAAAGAAAAATACAAATCAGAGGGAGAAGATGCTCTTTATGCAGATAGTGATTGGCATGTTTATGTAGCAGATGATGAATTGCTTCTGACTTCTGCTTGTTGTGTTACTGCACCACCTGATTTTGACGAAGAAACAGATGAAGAAATTATACCTGAGTTTGCTGTTGAAAATGGTATGGATGGTTCTGTTTTGCCAGAGATATTTCAGGATGTAATTATCTCAGCCATTGAACAAAAAGAGGATGTTACGAATGAAGAATTAATTGATGCGTTGAATTATTATTTAGATAACGATACATTTATGACATTTTAAATAAATCCATGGAAGATGCAAAAGGATGTGGCGAAATTATGTATGATGAATATATTGACGCGTTAGTAAACGCCCTGAGTTGGAGGATTCAAAATAGTAACATAAAATGTGTAGAAGAAAATACGAAGGAGCTTTTGGAGTCTCTTTCGCTATTTGAAAATATGCATCAGTTGCTGTTGGCGGCTAAAAAAATTAGAATTACTTTATTAGATGGAAAAGTATATAATTTGTTTGCTTGGAAGTCGGAAAATGGTATAGGGGGCTGGTTGTGTGAACCACGCGATTATATAGATGTTTCGATTAGACCGGCAAAGTATAAATTGTTGCAAAGTGCTCTTGGAAATGTTGTTGAAACATTTGGGTATGATGATGTCAGGGATGATTGGTTATGCAATCTTAACTGGTTTCTGGGGGCGGAAAAGGTGGAATTGGGTTTAAACTACTGGAACGATTATTTTATGGAAATGTGTGAAGAAGATAGTAAGACTCCAATTTTGAAACGTCAAGGATATCAATTTAATATTGATAAGCTGTTTATAATGGCGGAAGAAGCAAATGGTAATCTGACATTATGTGATGCAAATTCTGAGGAGATATTTTTATTTGCACCAGACCATTGTTTTGAAAATATTTCAGTTTGTGGGGATTTGCCAGAGTACACATTCTATACCATAGAGGGTGGAGAGAATTTGGTTGATTATGTAGAATTGATTGCAAAGCAGTATTGTATTGAAGAGGATGTTACCTTGTGTGACGGTGAAACCATCGGAGTAAGCGAGGACCAGATTTGCGAAATTACCCGTTCCGAGGGTGTCTATGTGGATGGCATGAGTTTGAAGATTAATTATCATGAGTAGTGATTGGATGGGGGGAATATGGCATTAGTTGGAATTGATTTAGGGACAACAAATAGTTTGGTGTCTGTGTGGAAGGATGGAAGGGTCGAGATTATAAAAAACAGTTTAGGCCACATTATGACTCCCAGCGTAGTAAGCCTGGAAGAAGGCGGTAGGATTTTGGTAGGTGAGATAGCTAAGCAAAGAAGAATATCGCACCCCAATCATACTGCATTTGAATTCAAAAGGAGTATGGGAACAAGGAAAGAATATATTCTAGCACACAGAAGATATTATTCGGAGGATTTATCAGCCTTTTTGTTAAAGAAAATGATAGAAGATACCCAGGATGTATTGGGCACAGAAATTACCCAGGCTGTTATTTCTGTGCCAGCGTATTTCGATGATAATCAGAGAGAGGCTACCAAAAGAGCGGCAAAGATAGCAGGAATAGAAGTAAAACGATTGGTAAATGAGCCTTCGGCAGCTGTTATATATCATCAGTGGAAATCCCAGAATACAGGTCGTGAGGGAAATTATCTGGTGATAGATTTTGGTGGTGGTACCTTGGATGTTTCAGTGGTGGATTGTTTTGAAAATATTATTGAAATTATCTCTATTTCCGGTGATAACAAGCTGGGTGGGAAAGATTTTGACAGATATATTGCGGAAGACTTTTGTAAGCGTTTTGATTTGAAATTTTCCAGATTAGATAAGCTGACTAAAGAGAATTTGTTGTGGGTCGCAGAAAATGTGAAGCGCAATTTATCCCGCGAAGACCATGCAATCATGCGTGCTACGATTGAAAATAAAGAGTATGAAGCAGAGTATACCACAGATGAGTTGTTAAAGGTGACTGCAGGGTTGTTTTTGAAAATGCAGGCAGTGATTAATGAGGCTTTAAGAGGTGCACGTATCGAGCCGGGGCAGTTAGTAGATATTGTGTTAGTCGGTGGTACTTGTAAGATGCCTCTGATACAGAAGTATTTGTCTGCATTATTTCATCGTGATGTTGTGGCAGATGCAGAGTGTGAACGGCTGGTGGCATTAGGAGTGGGTGTTTTAACCGGTATCATTGGCAGGGATGAGCATGTATGTGATATTGTGATGACGGATGTCTGTCCCTTTTCATTGGGAACAGGCACTTATCACAGTAAGGTAGATTCCGAACTTTCCATGAGTGTTATTATACCGAAAAACAGTATTCTTCCTATATCCAGGTCGGGTATTTATTATGGACTGGAGAAATTTCAAGAGCAGATTAAATTTGAGATTTTTCAGGGAGAAGAGTTACGGGCAAAGGATAATCTATCGCTTGGCTGTCTGTTTGTAGATGTAACGCCGAATGAAAACGGTGATACGGCTGCTCAAGTAACTTTTTGTTATGATATTAATGGCGTATTGCAGGTGTATGCACAGGATTTAAATAGTAACAATAAGGCAGAAATGGTAGTTGTCAGTAAGAACTTTCAGCTTTCAGATCAGGAAATTGAGCAAAGAAAGATTGATATAGAGAAAGAACAACGCTTCGAGAAGAACAAAGAGGAGAACCGCCATATTATTGCGTGGGGGCATAGGTTGTATGCACAGGCTAATCCTGAATATAAGGATTATATTGCCGGTATTGTGAATGATTTTGCATATTATGTGGAGCAAAATGATATTGCAATGGTCCAGCGCAAGAAAAAAGGCGTTATAGAACAGTTGTTGGTGCTGGAGAAAGAAGTGAACAGAGATTATTTTGAGAATGAAGATGTCATAACGGAACTTTTGGATGAAGATTAGGTGATAAATCAATGAATGATTGGATGATTTTAGGAATAGAAAAAACAGATGATTTGAGAAAAGTAAAGCATGCTTATGCTGAAAAAACAAAACTGTATCATCCGGAAACACATCCGGAGGAGTTCCAGAAATTGCATAATGCGTATAAATGTATTGTTGCTGAAATACGGGGGAGTGTGGATTGTCCGCAACCAATCTACGTTCAGGTGCCAGAGATTGTACCAGTGACGGAAAAACAAGTGGTTGTTGTACATAAGTCGGAACGAGATGTAAAGCAGGATGAGGAGTTTTTGAAGCTGGTTGAAGATGCGGCGGAAAAATTCGAAGAACGACATACAGATAAAAGAGATCCTGCGCAGGTAGCCAAGGTAGAATATATTCTGCAGCATGATGTTAGAAATTCGAAGCTGTTACAACAATTTCAGCAGTTGCTGTATAATGAATTTTTTGCGGAGGGATGGAGAGAGTTCTTTATAAATGAAGAGTTTTTAGAGCGACAATATGAACCGGATTTTATCAATGGCATGACCGAAATTTTGAAAAGCCGCTTACTTGAAAGACAAAGAATTGTAAAAGCAGAAAAATGCTCCCTTGGAGTATGGGTAATGGTGTATTTTATCATTGTTTATGGTGCTATCTTTGAGGGGATTGAGCATTTGCAATTTGATAAAAAGGTATATCGAAATGATTTGCTTCAAGGCATGGCCAATATGTTTCTCTTGAATGACGACAGACGCGATGCTTATTCGTTGATAGAGCAAAGAGAGGGACTTTTGGGAGAACGGTATGCCTTTTTCTTATATCGCAGAATTTTGGAAGAATTAGATGCAGACAAACCTGCTAAAGGTAAAGTATTGGAAGTGATTAAGGAAGGATTCCAGAGAGAGGGTGTTTCCAAGGTCTATTTTGATTTGCTATTCTATTTGATCACATGCAACAGAAAAAATGTTTCGATATTTAAGGATGCGTTAGCACAGGCATGCAAAATGGAGTGGGATAATAGCATTCAGGATGATATTGAAATATTAAAGTTAGAGTTAGGGGAGTGGCAGGTGAAGGAAAATATAACGGAAGATAAGCCTATGACTGAAACGCCAACAATTAAGGTACAAACAGTTGATGTTCGGACAAAAGGAACTCGGGCAAAAGGAACTCTTACGAGAGGTATTGGTTTATATGCGTTCATTGTGGCTGTTTTGCTTATTTGTACAATTGTTATGGGCAATTTTGCATACAAAGAGGTGTGTGATGCTCAAATGCTTGGAACGGTATCCCTTCGACCTGTGAAATTTAAGGAGGAGTGGGAACGCAGAAAAGAAGGAGATACAACTTATGTTACCGGTCGTACCTATTACATAATATATGAGTACCAGTGGGAAGGAAGCATTGAAACAGTTAGCCTGCGCTGTGATGAAGTATATTCTCAAGATAATCGTGAAACAGCAAAAGCAGCGATTAAAAATCAAGAGATAATTGAACGCAAAATTTATTTGGATAACCTTGGGAAGCGTCATTTTTCAAAGTGTGAAACAGAAAGAGAGTTTAAAATCAAACACGTCAAAGATGCAATTATGTTTTGCATAATAATGACGGTATTTGTTTTGTTTCCTGGGGTTTTGTGGCTGATTATTCATCTTATGAAGAAAAAAGAGATTTATTTCATTCAAAAACAGAGACCGGATGCGGTTATATGTACCGGTGCAACTTTCATTGTATGCTACTTTGTAGAAATAGGACTTATTTTTATAGTAATGGGAGTATGTATGGTGGCAAGTTGTGAGGGTGGAGCCTGGGATATGGCAGTAAGTGGATTTTTTATCATGTTGATGGGACTTGCGCTTACGATAATGTTATTTTTGCATATTTGGAACAGGAGAGTGGTGCTGGATAAAGAAGAAGTATTGTTTAAAAATGTGTTTGGAAAGGAGATGCGGTATAGCAAGTCAGAAATTACCCAATGCAAAACCTTGAATTACACGGTATATAGAGGTGGTATGGGTATGTCGCGTAGGTTTTTTTATATAAATGTTGGTAAAGAGAAGATTGCGATAAATAATTGTATGAGTAATTATTATGAAGCAATTGAATTTGCCAATCGGAATTATATGTGAGAGGATTCAGATCAAAATTAAGGAGACTGTGTTATGGGATGGACATCAGATGCTAATGGAATAACAATAAAGAAAATCTTTTCGAAAAAACAATTTCCTATCAGGATTTAAAAAGTGTCGTTATTGACAGTACCAGCGTTATATTTACAACCAAAGAAGGTGAGAAGATAATTCAAAAGGACAGTATTTTTAATGAAGTTACAGCATTATATGAAGCAATCAAAAAGTATAATATCAGTTTTCGGAATGAGAGTGAATTAGAGAACGGTAATGAGACGTATACCATTGATGAGGTCAATGAAAAAGCAGCACTAATCAAGGAGACAGTATATGGATTAATAAAAGAGCATTATCACTGATCAATAATAGGGTTCTGCTTTTTTTGTGAAGATTTTTATTTGAATCGAAAAGTTGTTCAAAGTTTAAGTGAAGAGTTTCAAAAACGCTTCAGCTTTTTGCTGACGCTGGTGTGCGTATCAGCCCGGCAGCAAAGCAGGATTTGGCGAAGTTTTACTCTTTGGTGAGTAGGAAGGTGTCTATATAGGACAATGTCGACAGATGGTATTGCAAAAAATATATTTTTTGCAAGTTGACATATTGAAATAATTATACTTTTTGCTGATGTGTGTGTTGAAATAATTATATTTTTGGGGTAGAATATATAATAAGAAGGTTTACTAATAGAATTTCAACAATTGGAAGGTGAAAAATGATGTTTAAAAGAAAAGTCTATGAGGAGCTTTTAGCATGGAAGAAAGAGTGGGACGGAAAGTATGCCTGTTTGCTTGAGGGGGCAAGACGTGTTGGTAAGACAACCATTGCTGAGGAATTTGCACGCAATGAATATGATTCGTATATCTTAATTGATTTCTCCAATGTCAGTAAAGAAATGATAGATATTTTTGATGATATTTCAAAGCTGGACCGTTTCTTTTTGAGATTACAGATGGAAACGGGGGTCGAACTCTTTGAAAGAAGGTCCGTCATTATTTTTGATGAAATTCAGTTATTTCCCAAAGCGAGACAGGCCATCAAACATCTGGTAAAGGATGGTAGATATGATTATATAGAAACAGGCTCATTAATATCAATAAAGAAAAATGTGAAGGATATTTTGATTCCATCGGAAGAACATAAAATACATGTATATCCCATGGATTATGAAGAGTTTCTGTGGGCTACGGGTGGTAATGCTAATATTCTGGAAATGGCATATAAAAGCAATATGGAACTTGGAAATGCTGCTAACCGAAATGCAATGAAAGACTTTCGTATATATATGGCAGTCGGAGGAATGCCACAGGCAGTAGAACGTTACATTGCCACAAACAATTTTGAAGCGGTGGATAAAGTAAAGCGTGAAATACTGGAACTGTATTATGATGATTTAAAAAAGATTGATGATACCGGCAGAATAACAGATATGTATAAATCGGTTCCTTGTCAACTTGCAGCAAAGAAGAAACATTATGTAATAACAACAGCTACCGGTAAACAGAAGACAAGAAAAGATGAGGAACGCCTTTTTGAGTTGATCGAATCCGGGCTTGTACTACCTTGTTATAATGTGTTGAATCCAAATATTTCACTATCCCAGACGAAGGACATAAATTGCTTTAAGCTATACTTGTCGGATATAGGGTTGTTTACCACAATGCTTTTCAACGATTCGCAGAATGGTATTGCAGATATTTATCAGAAGCTTTTAAGTGATAATTTACCGGCAAATCTGGGATATTTATACGAGAATGTTGTAGCACAGGCAATTAAAGCGAGTGGAAGAGATTTATATTATCATACATGGAGAAAAGAGCGAAGCACACATTCATTTGAAATAGATTTTCTTGTTACATCAAAAAACAAGATTATTCCGATAGAAGTAAAATCCTCATCGGTGAAAAACCACAAATCTATTGATAATTTTGAGGAAAAGTATTCCCAATATGTAGGGAAACGATTCCTCTTATCACAAAAGGATGTGGGGAAAGTGGGAACATTAAATTATAAGCCGTTATATATGATTTTGTATTTGCTAAAAGATTTATAATTTTTAGGTTGTAGTAATTTGGGGATGAGAACGATATTGAGAGAGAGGAAGTTGAAATGAAAGAACAATTTTTGGCCCAGGAAGCAATAAAGGCAGGCAAAAAGAGTAGAAAGATGTTAATCGGAGCATTTCTTTTCTTTACCTGTATGGTGTCAATCCTTGCATTTGCATTGAAGGATTCCATGGATTTGAGTGATGTAAAGTCTAAGAAAATACTGTTGGCCTTTGGTGCGCTGGCGGCGGTTATGCTGCTCAGTGTGATTGTTGGAATGATTAAATCCTTCAGGGTTCCGAGAAAGGGACAGAATTTAAAGCTTCCGATGAAGGAAAACAGCAAAGAAGCGGTGGCAGCGATTATCAACAAAGAAGTGGAAGAAGGAAAACTTTTGCTTGATGAGTATATGAGTTATTTCCCGGAGGGCAAAAAGCCATACGGCAGCAGGGTGCTTCTGACAGAGAGCTATTTAATGCTGACGGAAGGCACCGGTTTCTTTACGGCAATTCCCAGAGACAAGATTTACTGGTTCTGTGCCCAGCCCGGAATCAAAGGCCGCTCTTCTTATATTGTGCGGTTTTTGGTATTTACTGAGAATGGCACCTTCAGTGTGGACGGTGTGGATGGAGAGTACGTCGAGATGGTGGCTGATAAATTCTATCAGTACATACCCAATGTTTTCAAGGACTATGATGTGTTTAAGCTGTCCTATCAGTTAGAGGCAATGTATGCCCAGAACCGCCCTGCTTTTCTTGCATTCTATGAAGAAGAGAAAGCAAAAATGTCGTGTTTTGCTACAGAGAAAGAGAATCCGGAAACTATGGATATTCCTCTGACACTGGAAAATCAGAATGGAAAAATATCTAACATCCGGGACATTGATATAGAGGACTATCTTGAAGAAATGTTTGCGGACAATGACCAGTTCGTAATACTTGCTCCCGAGAAGGCTGTAAACGGAATCGCTTTTGTTCAGGCCTGTCAGGTAAAGGATCAGATAAATGTTCAGTTGGGACTTGAGGAGAAGAACGGGTCTGGATTAGTGGAGATATATTGCTCAAAGCAAGAGTGTATGGATATATTCCTGCATTTTTATGATACAGGCAGGGTGGAGAATATGGAACGATATACGCCTGTGCAGAGGATGTGAGAATGAATGGGTAAACAAATTAACTATTGGATGGATTATGAAAACTTTGTATTATTAGCGGAAAAGGCTTTAGAACTTGGATGCATTATTTATCAGCGGAAAGCAGATGAGCAAGGAAAAATGGTTTATGGTAAAGACATTAGTATAGTTACAGCTAATGTAAGGGATTATTATTTTTATTTTCCAGAAGCCGGAAAGATTATGATAAATATAATGAACGGAAGGGAATGCATAAGTACTATTGGTGAATCAGGTCAAGCAATAATAGAAGCAGGCTTTTCTATAGTTCACCAAGACAAGAAAAAAATTACTCGTAGTAGATTATGGTGTTCATCCGGATTTTATGGAGAAGATGGTGTATATATTTCCAGACCGGATAATTTAACTAAAGTTTATAATTCACTTGCGAGATATGTGAAAAAATTGGCACCATATACAGAGTTATTAGATGTTTATATTAGTTCAAGGGATGAAGACTATGGCAAAGAAGTTGAATATAAACATAAAGACTATGTAAGCCAATATTGCCTTGATAAAATGTCGGAAGGTTATAAACTGGTTGCATCTTTGTAAGAAAAAGAATTTTAGTGGGTGTGGAGAAAAACATATGAAGCAATTTTTTGAAAAAATCAGTATGGAAGTAGTTGAAGCAGTAAAAAAGGATGCTAAGAAAATTTTAAAGAAAGTACACAAAGAGCAGATATATGCAGCAGCCTTGGTGACAGATAGTGATTGCATTTCTTTGTATCTTGCCGTAAATACTTATGAGCAGATGAGAGAAAAGGATTTGAAATATTTGAAGATGCTTGGGGATGATCTGGATGAGGAGGAGATAGAAGGAATTAAAAATGGAACACTTAGTATGACAAAATGGGTTCCGGATGAATGGGCATATTCAGAAGGTAAAAAAAGTAAGTTAACTAATGTAAGTAAACTGCTTTTTGCAAAGGAGCAAGAGAATTCTGCTTTGTATGCAGAGAATATGGCGTTATTCATGGAAGCGGTTACGGATGCATGGAAGACCTTGATTGCGGATAAAGTTTTTGGAGAAAGGACAGAGGCGATTACTTATTTCATATCTATGTGCGATGATGACAGGACAGAAGATATTGAAAACTATTCTGCCAGTCAGTTGAATAAGCAAGAGGTATATGAAGCTTTTTTAAAACGGGATGAGGAGATTGTGTAAGTACGAATAATTTTGGTGGATGAGGACGATGTGCTTGAAATGACATCATTGTGTGAAGGGTTAAGAAAAGAGCTTTATGGAGATTGAAACTTTGGTAGACATGTTAAGGTGAATGAAAGGAAAAGGAGATAAAGAGAATATGGATTATTTAGTAGAATTACAGAAGATGCGTGAAAAGTATGAGGCGCAGCCTTTTAAGACAAAGAAATTTAAGGTTCCCTTTTGGCTACAGGATGCGGAT
>CAYOGM010000105.1:0-10216 GCA_964403595.1 uncultured Acetatifactor sp.
TGGCCTCCAGAGCCACAATCTGGCGCGCTAACCAACTGCGCTATACCCACCATAACAACACACAGATGAACTGTACGTCTGAATATCCTAATGAAACTAAGACATTCAAATGTGCCCAAAGGGATTCGAACCCCCGACCCACGGCTTAGAAGGCCGTTGCTCTATCCAGCTGAGCTATGGACACATGTGTCATTCGACAACAAATAGTATTCTATCCTATTCCGTTTCATTTGTCAACAGGTTCTAAAAAAATTTTCTTAATTTTTTTATTTTTGATTCTCGTCTTTCACTTGACATTAGGAAAGTAATTAGTTTATAATAGCCTATGCGCGATAAGCACTGCGGGGTGTGGCTCAGTTTGGCTAGAGCACCTGGTTTGGGACCAGGGGGTCGCAGGTTCGAATCCTGTCACCCCGATTACATTTTAAATGGGAAACCTTGATTTTACTAAGGTTTCCCATTTTCTTTATTATTATGCTTATGAGAACATTTGAGAACAAGTATTGCACGGTACTACACATATGCTATGGTAAAATGCATCTCATCCTTAGAATCGGTTTCCATAATGATATAAGAAGGTCTGCGGTTCTCCTGTCTGGGATAAGAAAGACTTCCGGGATTGAGTGCTATAACATCATCATCCAAATCCACCACCGGCCTGTGAGTGTGTCCATAACAGACAATATCTGCTCCTCTGGCTACAGCCTCACGCTTGATGGTCTCATTGCCCATGGAAACAAAATAATTGTGCCCGTGGGTTATCCATACTTTGCGACCTGCTACCTCAATCTCCAGCTCACGAGGCAAATCAGAAAAGAAATCATTGTTGCCCAGCACGATATGAACCGGGCAGTCTGCCGCTTCAGAGAGCAGATACTCCGCCCCCTCGGCATCGCCACAATGAATCACCATATCCGGCTTGTGCAGCTCCACTATATTCAGATAAATATCATTTTTGCGATGAGTATCACTAACAATTAGTACCTTCATGCTCATTTAGCTCCTTTTTCATAAGACGCAAAGCTTTTCCTCTATGACTTACTTTATTCTTTTCTTCCTCTGTAAGTTCCGCTGTCGTCCTGTCAAATTCCGGCACATAGAAAATCGGATCATATCCAAATCCGTGGCTCCCCTTTTCCTCATAACCGATTCGTCCCTCAATGCAGGCTCTGGTGGTAAACTCCTGTCCGCCGGGAAGCACTGCCGCAATAGCACATACAAATCGCGCCGTGCGCTTCTCATCCTCCACTCCGGCCAGCCGTTCCATAAGATTGGCATTTTTCACACTGTAGGGAGTATCCTCCCCCATGTATCTGGCCGAATAGATTCCCGGTTCACCATTCAGATAATCCACCTCAAGTCCGGAATCATCTGCCAGTACTACTGCCTGCGCAGCCTCAGGTGCCGCTGCAATGGCTCTTGCCTTTATCAATGCATTTTCCTCATAAGTTGCTCCATTTTCCTCCACATCCACAGCAATTTGGGCTTCCTTCATAGAAAGAATCTCCAGCCCCATATCTGCCAGAATCATACGAATTTCTTTCATCTTCCCCGCATTTCCGGTGGCAAAAATTATTTTATTATATGTTCTACTCATAATAATTTGTATAAACCTCCTTGACAGCCTCTTTCACTCCGTCAGCAAGCTTTTTTCTGTAAGCCTCCTGCACCATCAGGCTACTTTCCTTTTCATTACTTGTATAACCCAATTCAACACTTGCAGCAGGAATCTCCAACTTATACAAAATACTGTCATAGTCAGCTCCTGAAAGCCCTACTGCCCGGTTACCTACTGCAACGGTTACATTTCTGGTAAGTATATCCGCCAACTCCACATTTCCAAAATTCGGAATAAAATATTCCTGATTGTACTGTCCGCGAATGCCATACAATGCACTATCTTCATCCTCTGCCACATCAAGACGTATATAAATATCTGCCCCAACAGCATCTGCCAAAGCCTTGCGCTCCTCATCCGTGGCAGTTCGTTCTGCTGTGCGGGTAAAATACAGCTTAACGCCCTCTACATCCCATTGCTCCATGAGCAGGCTGCATACGGAAAGAGTCAATTCCTCCGTCTCATTCTCCTTTGAGGATACCATCAGCCCACATTCTGCCGGGTCTGCTACCACTACCATGGAATACAAATCCTGCGGCTTATTGGTCTGAATTTTCAGCTGTTCCCCCTCCATGCTGGTCTGAAACTCATAGACGCTGTCCATCTGTAGCCGGATGAGAATACCGCTTCGCTGAGTCTCACTGTCCGCTTTCACAATGGAAGCCACGTCACCCTGCACTACACATTTTTTATAAAACTGCTCCTGCGCACCACCAATGAAAATACGAAGCTCTCTATCCAAATAAGAATTCTCCACCACGACATTTCCAGCCTTGGTATTTTTCTCCAAAGGAACAAAGAACACTCCCTCTTCGCTCTCGGCAGCCTCCAGCGCAAGCTCCTGACGCACTGCGTAATACTCTCCTGCCGTCTCCTCACCATTGGAACTGTCCGCAATTACAATAGTCTTCTCCGAGGCAGTTACAAGCATAAAATACATAGCACCTGCGAGTAAAAACAGCCACCAGACCGCCGTCAGTCGCCAGTTAAACTTTTCTCCCTCAGCCATTTTCTAATCCTTTCTGCGAGGGGGCTTAGGCCCCTGGAACTGATAATAGTAGGTCTTCATCATGCCATTATAAATCTTGCGGTTCTTGTCCGCCTTTCGTCCAATATCGCGCTCCGCCTGTTCATATGCCGTAATCAGATACATACTCCAGGAATCTAAGGTTGCAAAGCGCTCTCCTATGGTACGATAAAGCACAGGCATCTCATTTTTGTCCTGCAAACGCTCACCATAAGGTGGATTGGTGATGATAAAACCATATTTCTTGGGATGACTGAGCTGTTCAACTCCTCTTCGCTGAAAATGAATCAGCTTGTCAACACCTGCCAGTCTGGCGTTTTGTCTGGCAATATCCACCATATTTTCATCAATATCATATCCCTGAATATCTGTTTCAATATTGAAATCCACAAGCTCTCTTGCCTCATCCAGAGTGTCATACCAAATTTTCTTCCCAACAATATGCTTCCAGTTCTCAGCAGTAAAACTACGGTTCATTCCCGGTGCCATATTGGCTGCCATCATAGCTGCTTCAATCGGAAAAGTACCGCTTCCGCAAAAAGGGTCCACCAAAATCCGGCTGCCATTCCATGGTGTAAGCATAATCAACGCTGCCGCAAGATTTTCAGCAATAGGTGCCTTAGCAGTTAGTTTACGATAACCTCTTTTGTGCAGGGAATCTCCGGTAGTATCCAGTCCCACCGTAACCTCATCCTTCATAAGAAAAACTCGTACCGGAAAGGATTCTCCATCCTCCGCAAACCAGTTAACATGGTAGATGTCCTTCAAACGCTCTACCATAGCTTTTTTCATAACAGACTGAATATCTGAAGGACTAAACACCTTAGACTTCACGCTGGCCGCTTTTGCCACCCAGAATTTACCGTTTGCAGGTATGTATTCCTCCCACGGAAGAGCCTTTGTCCCCTGAAAAAGTTCTTCGAAGGTCTCTGCATGAAAACAACCTATTTTAATTAAAATTCTTTCTGCTGTACGTAAAAAAATATTTGCACGGCATAACGCCTCCTCATCTCCAAAAAAAGTAACCCTTCCATCGGAAACCTCTGTAACATCATATCCCAAATCAGTAATTTCTCTTTTTAAAACTGCTTCCATGCCAAAGTGGCAAGGTGCAATCAACTCAAATCTACGCATATATTTTCCTCATCTTATTCTCTATTCCTGCACCAACCTAAGTATAACTGTTTTCACACTTTCTGTAAAGTCCGCACCTATTATAGAACGCAAAAAGGAGCGCCCATGACGCCCCTTTCCCATACCAGACAATCCAAAAAAATTAGAAGTTGTTGTTCTGGTTGTTCTTGTTCTGGTTGTTGTTCTTGTTCTGATTATTGTTCTGATTGCTATTCTGGCTGTTCTTGCAATTCTGAGAGTTGTCAGAATAGTTATTGAACTTATTGTTATTGCTGTTCTGATTGTTATTGTTGGACATACTAAATCCCTCCTGTTTGTTTTTAGTTACAGGAGTAGTATGTCTTAATCGCCAACATATTATCCATTATATTTTTGGAATTTATATCCAATAAAACAGCAATTAATTTAGCCAGTCCCGAAAAAGCTTCACTAAAAATACCACTGCCACAAAAACAATTATAATCGGTGCCAAAAATTTCAGTACAGAAAATACCAGACCGAGTATCAGAAAAATAACCAAAATAACGATAATGGCCAGTAACCACCCCGGAATCCGAAATAATTTATAATTCGTCTGCTTCCCGCTATCCTGATACTGTGTATAAGACCCCTTCGCACCATCCTGATAAGAATCCTGCCGATAACTTCCGTCTGTATTATATGTCGTAGCATTCTCATCCGCCGGCTGTGTAGTCTCTATAATGGTTCTGGCTATCAGACGAGGATCGCCCAAAGCCCCCATCACCTCAGCTTCACTCTTACCGTTTTTAATCTGAGTATTAATATAATCCTGATAATATTGAATTGTATCCTGAACCTGCGTTGCAGGAATTTTTCCATTTAAGGCCGCAGTGAGCCTTTCAATAAACTCTTGCTTATTCATTATCCACTTCTCCTATACTCATAACATTTTAACACTTAGTGTCTTGTCCGTAAATAATATGAATAAAAAGGTTTTCTAAATTTTTTATAAAATTAGCACAGAACAAAAAAGCCTGTTCCGACTGCATACTTTACAACATGAAAAAACCTCGCAAACCATTGAGTTTACGAGGTTTTAGAACTGTGCGTTAGAGGATTCGAACCCCCGACCTTTTGGTCCGTAGCCAAACGCTCTATCCAGCTGAGCTAAACGCACATTTGTAACAGGATTTCCTGCAACGAATTATATTTTACCTCCTTGCCCTCAAAATGTCAATAGCTTTTGTTAAAAATATTTTTAAAATATTTCATAAGTATAAAAAACGAAATTACAATTGAGGTTACCAGTGTGATTATAAATGAAATCTCCCAGATTATGGGATTCTTCCAATATATTTCCACTCTGCCGGTTGCCGCTGCCGGAATGTCTATTGTTACCATATTGTTCTCCCCGGCATAAACCGGCAGACTCTTACCATCTAATGTACATTTATAATACCAATAGTGAATAAGGGGAACCTTTATCCTTCCTTCTGAAAGAGCCTTCACATCAAAACTGATGTGCAACCCATCTTTTTGGTAATTGGTTATCTCCAGCTCTCCTGTATGTGCTATTTCTTTTGTCAGATACGAGATATCTGTACCTATGGGCAAATATTCCTTCTCTCCTATGTTCATAAAATCCAATTCCTCTTTATGATTAAATGATACATACTTCTTGCGTTTACCTGTATCATTTATATAGAAGGAGGCAGGAATAATAGCCAACAAAAGCACAAAGACGGACACTGCATAAAACCATTTGCCCCTTAGTAATTCCTTCTCTTTTATTCCCTTTAATGTCTCTGACAAGCTCAAAACAACAAACAAATCTGCCGCGGCAAGAAATCTCCATGGATATTGAATACTGGATATTACATTATCAAGATACGGAATCTGACGGATCGTATCCCACGGAAAATATTTAGTAGTCATAAAAAGAGCCAGCAATCCAAACATACCATAAAAAATAATCTTCTTCATTCTGTCGGTATTTCTAAGGGTTAAACCAATCACAAACGATACTCCGATAAGTAAAACCGAGAAAATAAAAGTAATGGCAATACCCTCATCAAGATTTAATCTGCTTCCGGCCTCCTTGTTCAACAACTCTCGAAAATAGGATGCGGTTATTCCCCTATCCTCAAGACGGAATAGATTTCTACCTGCATCCGATACATTGGTGTTTCCCTTAATAAACATTCCATCCACAAAAGGAACGAAAAAACTGGCGCTTAACAAAAGAGAGGCAATGGCTGTCAATCCAGCATACTTCCATATCCTTTTCTCTCTAAATTGTCTAAATAAAACGATAAATAACAAAATACAAAAAACGGCAACTATCTCACAACTCAAAATATGCGTATTAATCAATCCTGAAAATGCAATACTCAGTATAAGCCATCCCCAATTTAATTTGCTATTGTTATTCTCTTCCTTGGAAAATATCTTATAAAATCCCAGAGCCACAAGCGGCAAAAAAATAAATGCACAATATTCACCCACTGCGTGTCTGATATACATATCCATCAATCTGTAAATATTGCACCCATAAATTATGGAACCTATTACCGCAATTTGTGGGCTTTTAAATATTTCTTTAAAACAAAAATAAGCAATAAACAAGGTAACTAAATTTATAATCAGCCAAAAAGTCTGATAAGCGGCCTCCATCTCCATCCCCAATATATTTAATGCTGCCGGAATATACAACAAATAATCTCCATAAAATGCACCAATAATATAGCCATGTCCATTTAACCAATTTTGCTGCATCTTTACAAAGAGCTCACCATTCAAAAGACCATCCCTGATACCATAAAGTCTTCCATAATGAAAAGCCACATCATGCCCGGAAAGAACTCCCTCATAAAATGACGGAGCTGAAATAAGCAACCCTGCCGCAATCAAAATACCAAAATATATAATCTCTTTTTTATTTTTTAATGCATATAATAAAATAACAGATGAGAGAATCACTATAGTCAGACAAAAGATAATTTTGACTAATATCGCGTATATCATGTACGACTCCTTTCACCGGAACACAATCCTTATTTATTAAATTTAACACACAAAATCTATACTGGCAATATATCCATATTTATGATAAAAAATTTCTATTAAAAACAGTATGGTTTTTATAGGTTTTGTGCTATACTAAAAAGACGGTGGTTTTTGACAGATTACCGCCTGCTAACAGTAAGATAGATTCTAAGGAGGATGTCAAATGTTGGAACTTAAAAATCTCTCCTTTCAGGTAGCGGATACAGCTACAGGAAACAAAGAGATTATTAAAAATATCAACCTGACTCTGAAAGACCATACTTTCACAGCCATTACCGGCCCCAACGGTGGCGGCAAATCCACTTTGGCCAAGTTGATTATGGGTATTGAACGCCCTACCTCAGGCCGTATCATCTGGAATGACACGGACATCACGGATATGAGTATTACAGAGCGCGCCAATCTGGGTATCAGCTTTGCGTTTCAACAGCCGGTGCGTTTCAAGGGTATTAAAGTTAAGGATTTGATTGCTCTTTCTGCCGGCGGCAAGGATAAGGTTAGTACTGCCAGTGCCTGTGATTATCTTTCCAAGGTTGGTCTTTGTGCCAGAGATTACATTAATCGTGATGTGGACAACAGCCTTTCCGGAGGTGAGTTAAAGAGAATAGAAATCGCCACCATCATTGCCCGCAACACTCCCCTCTCTGTTTTTGATGAACCGGAAGCAGGTATAGACTTATGGAGTTTTAACAATCTCATTAAAGTATTTGAGGACTTACATGAAACCAGTGACAATTCCCTGATTATCATTTCTCATCAAGAACGCATTTTAAATATTGCTGACGAAATCGTAGTTATTGCCGGTGGTTCCATTAAAGCCCAGGGCACCAAGGATGAAATACTCCCTGAGCTCTTAGACGGTACAGGAAGCTGCAAATTTTATCAGGCATAAATAATCAAAGTAGAATTGAGGCAAATATGGACGAAATACAAAGAACTTTATTAGAACAAGTGGCGGACCTTCATGATGTTCCGGCGGGCGCTTACAACATCCGAGCAAACGGTACCAGCGCCGGCAGAAATACCACCGCCAATATCGATATCGTTTCTAAGGACGATACTGACGGTATTGATATTATAATCAAATCAGGTACCCAGAAAGAAAGTGTACATATCCCCGTAGTTCTTAGCCAAAGCGGTCTTACGGAGATGGTTTACAATGATTTCCATGTGGGTGACGACTGCGATGTAACTATTGTGGCAGGATGCGGTATACACAACAGTGGCGATGATGCCAGCCGACATGATGGTATCCACACCTTCTACATCGGCAAAAACAGCCATGTAAAATATGTAGAAAAGCATTATGGAAGCGGTGATGGCAAGGGTGAACGCATTATGAACCCTCAGACGGTCATCCGACTGGGTGAAAACAGCTATCTTGAAATGGAAACAGTGCAGATTCGTGGCGTAGATTCCACCAAACGCTCTACAGACGCAGTTCTTGAAGACGGTGCCAAACTGGTAATCACAGAACGCCTTATGACTCATGGGACACAATTTGCCGAGTCCTCCTTCAATGTAGATTTAAACGGTGCTGACTCCAGCGCGAATCTGATATCCAGAGCCGTTGCCAAAGAGGATTCTAAGCAGATTTTCCTCGCCAAAATCAATGGAAATAATCGTTGTGCCGGTCATTCTGAGTGCGATGCCATTATCATGGATAATGCTAAAATAAGTGCCATCCCCGAGATTACTGCCAATCATTTGGATGCCGCCCTGATACACGAGGCCGCAATCGGAAAAATTGCCGGCGACCAGATTATTAAGTTAATGACTTTAGGTCTCACCGAAGCTGAGGCCGAGGCACAAATAGTAAACGGATTCCTGAAATAACAGGAATCCGTTTTATTGTGCGCCTATAATCGATAAACTCAAATGCTTATCTATAAATTTTGCAGTTAAGTCAACTCTTTAAACTATACAATTCTCTCCAATGCATCCAAAATCTCAGCTTCGTTAAAAGGCTTCATAATGAACTCACTGGCACCGCGCTTAATAGACTCAAGCATCTTCTCCTTTTGGCCGGCTGCTGTAAGCATCAAGACTTTCGCATCGGGATTTTCCTTCTTAATAAGACTCAGACACTCTACACCATCCATAACCGGCATAGTAATATCCATAGTGACAATCTGAGGCTTCAATTCCTTATACATCAGGTAGCCTTCTTCTCCATTGATTGCCTCACCCACAACAACATGGCCGTTACGCACCAAAATCTCACGCAACACCTTTCTGGATGTTCTTGAATCATCTACAATCATAATATTTGCCATAGTCAGTTCCCCTCCTACTTAAGCTTTCCAATCGCAAAATATAAACCAAGATTACCAATAAATATAGGTATCCTGCAAACCTCAGAGACATTATCCACTCCAACATACTCAGGAGGCAAAAGCTCCATGAATTTACCCTGACGGCTGAGCTCCGATGCATACATACCATTTGCACAATTCAACAGCTCACCTGCAGCGTCTAAAGCATCCAAATCGAGACGAGAAAATGCTTCCTGACCAAATATACTACAGAGCTTCAAAAGCGCTCCATTTCGCTCTGCCAGACAATCTACCATACCATCTGCACCTTCCAACCTTTGAACTGCAACACCTTCCGTCGGGAAGGTATCTACCATAGCAGCTCTTCCGATATAGGCATGGCGATCCACCAAACGGATTATCGTACGAACAATCGTACCGATTGCAGCGGCATATCCCTGTGCCTCCTCAGGCAAAAGGAGCGGAAGTATCCTGTCCACATCATCACTTTTAATATCTTCCAGTTCAGAGTTGCTGTAATTATTGACTTTCTTAAAATCATCCAACAGCCAGTCTACTTCTTCCATAGCCACATATTCTGCATCCACAAGATTCTGCACAAACATAAGATATGCATTCCCCTGCTTCTTCAAAAGCTTCTCTACCTGTTCCTCATTAAGATACCCCTCTTCAATAGCAATATCACCAAAACGTTTATCCTTTACTGCCTGTAAAAGATTAACCTCCTCTGCCTGACGGGTTGTCATCATTCCTTCTGAAACAGCAATCAAACCTAATTTGACACGGACTGAGTCTTGCTTTGCAATCACTTCGCACAGCTGGTCTTTCGTAATCTTACCTGTTTCTACTAAATAATTCCCCAGTATGTATTCTACCATATAAAGCCCCCATTTCCGTATATTTTTTACGTTCTTTATCTACCTTCTAGTATATCTTTAAGTAAAATACATGTCAAGGAAATTGTCGCAAAATTTCTGTTTTTTCTGCACACTAGACAGAATTCAAAACATTTATATTACAATACCCGCAGAGACAAAAAAAGAACTGCAGCTTCCTAACTGTAGTCCTTTTCCTATAGAACAAAAATGGGGCCTATAGGGCTCGAACCTATGACCCTCTGCTTGTAAGGCAGAT
>CAYOGM010000106.1:0-10039 GCA_964403595.1 uncultured Acetatifactor sp.
CTCATCCTGTCCCATAACCCTCTTGTGCAGTTCCTCATCCAGATGAAGCGTCTTGTTGCGCTCACTCTCCGTAAGCTTCGCCACAGGAATACCGGTCCAGCGGGAAATAATTCTTGCAATCTCCTCATCAGAAACCTTCTCGCGCACCAAAGTAAGCTCATCACCACTGACACGCTCTTCCTCCTGCTCTAATTGCTTTTTCAGCTCCGGCAACGTTCCATATGACAGCTCTGCCGCCTTCTCTAGATTGCCCTCTCTCTGAGCAATCTGAATCTCATTGCCCACCCTGTCAATCTCCTCACGAAGCTTGCTCAGCTTATCCACAGATGCCTTTTCGTTGTCCCACTGAGCCTTACGGGCAGTAAACTCTTCCTTACACTCCGCAAGCTCCTTCTGTAACTGTGCCAACCGCTCCAGACTTAATTTGTCATCCTCTTTCTTAAGTGCAGCCTCCTCAATCTCCATCTGCATACACTTTCTCTGCAACTCATCCAATTCCGTAGGCATACTGTCCAATTCAGTCTTAATCAACGCACAGGCCTCATCCACCAAATCAATCGCCTTGTCCGGCAAAAATCTGTCCGAAATATATCTATGAGACAAGACCGCTGCACTCACCAGCGCATTGTCCATGATTTTCACGCCATGGTAGACTTCATATCGCTCCTTCAAACCTCGCAAAATCGAAATGGTATCCTCCACCGTAGGCTCGTCTACCAGCACAGGCTGAAAACGCCTCTCCAAAGCCGGGTCCTTCTCAATATACTGACGATACTCATCTAAAGTGGTCGCACCAATACAATGAAGCTCACCACGGGCCAGCATGGGCTTTAACATATTGCCCGCATCCAGTGCACCATCCGTCTTGCCTGCTCCTACAATAGTATGCAGTTCATCAATAAAGAGAATAATCTGTCCGTCACTGGCCTTCACATCCTCCAGCACCGCCTTCAGACGCTCCTCAAATTCGCCCCGATACTTGGCACCTGCCACAAGAGCTCCCATATCCAAGGCAAAAATCTTCTTATCCTTCAGCCCCAAAGGCACATCTCCCCGCACAATACGCTGGGCAAGGCCCTCCACCACTGCCGTTTTGCCCACGCCGGGTTCACCGATTAACACCGGATTATTCTTGGTCTTACGGGACAAAATACGAATCACATTGCGAATCTCACCATCACGCCCGATAACCGGATCAAGCTTCTGATTTCTCGCCTTCTCTACCAGATCCTGACCATACTTCACCAAAGTGTCATAGGTCGCCTCAGGGTTATCACTGGTCACACGCTGATTGCCCCGCACTGTAGAAAGTGCCTGCAAAAAGCGCTCTCTGGTAACGCCATACTCCTTAAAAATAGCAGCAATCTCCTTATTCGGCTCCTTCAGCATCGCCATAAAGAGATGCTCTACGGAAACATACTCATCTCCCAGCTGTTTGGCCTGATCCTCTGCATTAATCAGTACCTTGTTCAGATACTGACCCATATAAACCTGTCCGCCTTGCACCTTGACCCTGCGGGCAACTGCCTGCTCTGCCCGATTTAGGAAATGCTGCTTATCAATCTCCATCTTCTCAATCAGCTTCAAAATCAAGCTGTCCTCTATGGTCAACAGGCTGTACAACAGATGCTCCTGCTCAATCTCCTGATTGCCATATTCGTAAGCCAGCTTCTCACAGCCCTCCACGGCCTGCATGGACTTCTGGGTAAACTTTTGAATGTTCATGTCATAGTCCTCCCTCATAAATTCCACATTTGTTTTATTTGTTCTACAAACACTATAACACATATCACCAGAAAATCAATAAAGAAATTATAAAATAATTATGAATTGAAAATTTGTGCCCTTTTATCTTTACACAAAAACACCTTTTACCAGCAGTTTCCCCGCCGGTAAAAGGTGTTCATTCTTCGATACTCTATACTGTCTGCAACGCTGCCAGTTCTTCTACTACCTCAAGAGACAGATTGGAATATTTTGCAATCATCTCTACGGAAAGCACACCATCTGCCAACATTCTTTTTGCAATCGCCATTCTATCCTCCAAAACTTTTTCATTGGCTCTCTTTTCCGCCAACTCTTCAAATGCCTTACACATGATTTCCTTACCTCCTTCTGTCTCCTAAAATACCTGACCTGCTTTGCCAATAATGGATAAAACATATCTGCTGAGCTTGTGCATCTGAAATCATGCATCAACTTACCAATAGGATCTTCATCATTCTTATAATTGCCATTTACATATATAATATGGGAACCATCCCCAAAATCAGCACCGGTTTCCTTAATGACTCTTTCCACATGATACAATGATCCCCCAGCACCTATCACATCATTTTCTGTAATAAAAATCACATACGAATCATGAATCTCTTTAAAATTTTGCTTCTCCTTCAACATCTTAGTATCAATCATGCTACTATGAAATCTTGCCCTGTGAAAGTCTGCTCCCCGGTCTTCCCTTTGTACTTCGATATCATAAACCTTACCATCCGCATCCTTGGCATAAACATCCAACGTAATCGAACGTCCCCCTGCCATAGAATTTTTGTACTCTCTCTGGGCAACCACCTCTAATACCCGTAAATCATTACGCTGAAGAAGAATATTCAGCAACAACTCTGTAGCTTCGATATTCTTATCAAATACCAAATTCATTAGGTCATCGTCTAAAAGACGCAACTTTTCGATTGCTTGCAAATTCTCTTGTTTCTTCAGATCTCCTATTTGATTTCCCATACACCTCTTCCTTTCTTTATTATAGTCTTTTTCACATAATTACACAACTACAGAAAGCTTAAAATCTTAACCCTCATCAGAATCTGTTTTCTTACATCTTGGAATTTGACGGCAGAATTGCCATTGAATACTTTAAAGACATTTATATTACTTACATTAAGATGGTTTTGATTCTATTACATTTTTTCTCAAACGTCAACCGTTTCAATACAATAAATACAAATCCGCCAAAATGACTTCCTTATTTGCAACAAAAATAGCCCGCAGGAAATTCCCACGGGCTAGCTTCAACAAATCACACTTCATCACAATTTTTATTTAATTTCAACTACTTCATATCCGGCCTCGGTAATCACGCTCTTAAGCACCTCGTCTGCCACATCTGCGCTAAGCTCTACCGTCGCAGTCTTGTTCTCCAGACTCATCTCCACAGAAGTCACACCTTCCACAGCCTCCAGAACCTTCTGCACTCTTCCGGTGCAATGTCCGCACATCATACCTTCAACTGTAATTACTTTTGTCATGTTAGTTCCTCCTTCAACACTTGAAAACCCACTCTTAAACCCTTTCAGTCTCAACGCATTGCTCACCACAAAAATACTACTCATACTCATGGCTGCTGCGCCAAACATAGGTGTGAGCCTCAGTCCAAACATTGGATACCACAGCCCTGCTGCCAAAGGAATACCAATGCAATTATAGAAAAATGCCCAAAACAGATTCTGCTTGATATTGCGGATAACCTGGCGACTCAGCTTCATAGCTGTCACTGCATCGCGCAAGTCATTTTTCATCAAAACAATATCTGCACTCTCAATGGCTACATCTGTTCCTGCACCGATGGCCATGCCCACATCCGCCGACACCAGCGCAGGCGCATCATTGATGCCATCACCAATCATCGCCACCTTGCGGCCCTCGTCCTTCAGCTTACGAATCTGCATCTCCTTGTCCTGAGGGAGCACCTCTGCCACCACCTCCGTAAGCTCCAGTCTCCGGCCCACAGCCTCCGCAGTTCGCTTATTGTCTCCGGTGAGCATTACCACACGCACACCCATTTTCTTCCACGCCTTGATGGCCTCACGAGAAGTCTTCTTAATCTCATCTGCCACACTGATAATGCCTAAAAACACCTTGTCCGTCGCCAAAAGAAGCGGTGTTTCTCCCTCATCGGCCACTCCATTCAATGCATCTTGTTGTTCCTTGGAAAGCTTGATGCCATTCTCTGCCAGATATGCCTGATTTCCCAGATAAAGTTTGGTATTTGCAGGCAGAGTATCCTTCTCTCCCTTAAGCTCCTCTGCCGTCACAGCCTCAATGCCTCGTCCGAACACCGCCTTGAAATCCTTCACTGCCAAATCAGGACACTTAAAGCTCTCTGCTTCCTTGATAACTGCCTCTGCCAGAGGGTGCTCACTCTTTCGCTCCAAGGCTGCCGCAAGTGTCAGCAGATTCTCCGGGGAAAATCCCTTGGTATAACCATACACCCCCATAACACGAAGCTTACCTTCTGTGAGTGTACCCGTCTTATCAAGCACCACTGTATCCACATCTCGTGCTCTCTGCAAAGCCTCACCTGACTTAATCAAAATACCATTTCCGGCACCTACACCGGTACCCACCATAATAGCCACAGGCGTTGCCAGTCCCAGCGCACAAGGACAGGAAATCACCAGCACTGCAATCGCAGAGGAAATAGCAAATTCCACTTCTGCTCCTGCAATCAGCCATCCAATCAGTGTAACCAGCGCAATCCCCATAACCACAGGAACAAACACACCTGCTACCTTGTCTGCCAGCTGGGCGATAGGTGCTTTACTACCGGAAGCCTCCTCCACCAAACGAATAATTTGCGCCAGAGTGGTGTCCTGACCCACACGGTCCGCCCGACACTTCAAAAATCCTGCTTTATTCATGGTAGCGGATACCACCTTATCACCTACCGTTTTCTCCACAGGTACGCTCTCACCGGTAATAGCAGCCTCATACACGGCAGAACTTCCCTCTATCACTACGCCATCCACCGGCACCAGACTTCCCGGCTTTACCAGAAAAATATCTCCTGCTCTTAACATTTCCGTAGGAATTTCCTCTTCACTGCCATCTGCGTTCAACCGCACCGCCATCTTGGGAGACAAATCCATGAGCTTGGTAATGGCCTCACTGGTCTTGCCCTTAGAACGGCTTTCCAGATACTTCCCCACCGTAATCAGCGTCAGAATCATACCTGCCGACTCAAAGTACAAATCATGGGAATAATGCTCCACCAGCGCCATGTCTCCATGCCCAAGACCATAAGCCATGCGATACAACGCAAAAATGCCATATCCCAAAGACGCTGACGCTCCCACTGCAATTAGGCTGTCCATATTGGGCGACAGAAGAAATAAAGTCTTGAATCCAACCGCAAAAAACTTACGATTCACATACAAAATAGGCAACACCAGCAAAAGCTGGGTCAAAGCAAAAATCACTGCATTTTCATTGCCATGAAACCAATTCATCATAAATCCCGGCACCGGAATCCCTGTCCAAGCATGGAACATATGATACATGGCCACATACATTAGCGGAATTAAAAATCCAATGGAAATGCCCAGACGCCACTTCATTGCCCGGCTCTCTGCCAAAGCCTGTTTTGCCACTGCGTTTCTGCCAAATACCGGACCTCTGCTGCCTGACATCACACTGGCACCATACCCGGCCTTTTCCACTTCCGCAATAATTCCTTCGGCCTGAACAATGCTCTCATCATAGACCACATCCATGGTTGCCGTCAGCAGATTCACCGATGCTTTTTCCACACCCTCTAATTTATTTACCACCTTCTCCACACGGGAGGAACAGGCGGAACAGGTCATCCCTGTCACATGATATCTTTCTTTCATCTCTCAACCTCAATTTCTATCCTTCCATCAACACATTCGTTTTTCCTCATTATCACTTTTCCGACAATACACTATCTTAATTTTTTAATCAGCTCCAGCGTTTCCTCAATAACTTCCTCATCACCCTGCTTGATTTTCTCCTGCACACAGGTCTCCATATGCTCCTTCAAAACCAAATGTCCAAAGGACGTAAGAGCACTCTCCACCGCCGCAATCTGCACCAGAATATCTCCACAATAACGGTTTTCATCTAACATTCGCCCAATGCCGTTTAACTGCCCCTGCATACGGCTCAGACGATTTTTTAGATTCTTTAAATCCTCCGCACTGCGGGGCGTTGCCTTGCATTTGCATGCACAACAGCTTTCCACCTCACCGTTTTCCAGATTTTCACAGATTACACAATTATTTTCTTCCATAATCCACCTACCCCTTTCCAAAGCTATTATAAACTTCCTGCAACTTTCCCAAAAGTATTCCTTTTGCTTGCTCTTGCATCTTCTGTATTTTTTACATAGCCCCTTCACAAATACCCCCTCAGGGTATCTCATTCTTTTACAGAATATACCCCCTCAGGGTATCTGTCAAGCTCCATTTTCCGGAATTGCACCTACCAAATGGGCTCTGATACCTTTGAGTACCTGATTGCCGACCCCTACAACGCTGCAGACTCTTCTGCGGATACTTGTGCTACTATCCCTGCCGGTTTCGAAATCCGAACTATACCGTCCTTTACCTGGGCTGTATTTCCCTGCAAAGGTGAAATGCCCCATGCTTTGCAGGACGTAAACAAGTCAAAATTATACTGTCGGTCTATAGAAAAAAATGTGCCTTTTAGAATCCATAAATCTTCAAAAAAGGATTCCAAACGGCACATTTTTATGTATAGATACTGTAAAACACTAATTCTTACTTTTAATAACATTTTTTTGACAAAAAGGGATTCTACAGAGACAATTTTTCTCCATAGATACTCTCCCCATATGCAGCCAACGGTCCCTGACACAAAAAACACCCTATCAGCTATTTCTCCAAGGGCTCAAACACAAAATAATCCACAGCCACACTGCCGCCCTTAGTATCCTTCTCGTTGATAGCGAAGAGTCCTACTTTCACGCCAACCCAGCGTCCGGGAGTGGCTTCAACCACCTCACCCACAACCTGGAACTGATTTTCACTCACGCCTGCTTCAAAGGATACAAAATTCTCTTCCTGCACCTTCATGCGCAGATATACAACACTTCCGCCTAACCCCAACTCTTCCAGACTTCCAAGCGTCTTACGAATCTCATTGGCCTTGGTCCAGTTGCCGGTGCGCTGCTCCAAATAAAGCTTGCTGCCATCCTTCACCACCGCCAATCCGGTATAGTGACCGCACTGAGACACCAGACCCGCCACGTCACCTTCATGCATATCCTCAAGGTGAAGGCTGGTTGTAATCTGAAACTCAGGAGCCGGCCACTTCTGAATCAACAGATTCGGCACATCACACAGCTGCAAATCTTTCTCTACAGACTGAGCATAAAGCATCAACTGACCCTTTTGCAAATCATACCACTCATCCTTGTAGTTGGCATTCCACTGCCACTGAAGTCCCAGCTTCTCTCCCTCAAAGAAATCACTGTCCTCCGGCGCATCAATGGGATAGGTCGCGCCCACATCCGGCTTCTTGTGATGCAAAACAGGCTCACCACAACCATCTACATCATTTACACCGATTATCGGCCAATCATCCTCCCAGCGCATGGGCTGCAAATGTAAAATACGTCCCGCATTTCCCACATCCTGAAAATGCAAAAACCAATGCTCTCCTGTAGGAGTATCCACCCAGGCACCCTGATGAGGTCCGTTTACAGGAGAATTGCCCTGATGAAGCACAATCTTCTCCTCGTAGGGTCCGTAAATATTCTTGGAACGCAAAACCGTCTGCCAACCGGGTTTCACACCACCGGCAGGGGCAAATATGTAATAATAGCCATTTCTCTTGTAAAGCTTCGGTCCTTCAATGGTAGGCTGAGTTGCGTGACCATCATAAATAAACTGACCATCATCCAGCACACCGGAACAATCCGGCTCCATGGGTGACATATACAGAAAACTCTTAAAACCAATACGGCTTCTGGCAAAAGCACTGACCATATAAGCCTTTCCATCATCATCCCAGAACGGACAAGGGTCAATCCAGCCTACAACCTTTCTTACAAAAGCAGGCTCACTCCATTTCCCCCAAGGGTCTGTGGTCTTACACATCATAATTCCCTCATCGGGAAAAGGAATAAAGGCATAATAAACACCCTCGTGATAGCGAATCGCCGGTGCCCATGTACCACAGCCGTGAACCGGCTTCTCATAACGCTCAAAAGGAAGCTTATCAATAATATAATTAATAACCTTCCAGTTTACCAAATCCTTAGAATGAAGAAGAGGAACCGCCGGAGAATTACAGAAGCTGGAAGCAATCATAAAATAATCCTCGCCTACCCTGATGGCATCGGGATCGGAATAATCCGTATACAAAACAGGATTGATAAAAGTACCATCACCCTGATCAGCAATCCACATCTTTTGAATCTTTGACTTATCCATAACCGGTCTCCTTCCTATTCAAACGAATGTATGCACAATATATTAATTTTTAGAGGGGGAGAGGGTGCAAACTTTTGTCCGCACCCATTATATAGAAACACAAGCAAAGTGGTTTCTCGTAAGGTAAGTATACCACTCTCGCTCACCATATGCGTGCCATATCTCCGTCTGTTTATGCCATTTTTTGCAGATATATCTTGAGAAACTATAAAACATGACGTAAAATACTATTATAGATGTCATTTTTTGCAGAAAGAAACCTATGAAAAGGAGCCTGATATGAGCATTTTTTACCAAAACAGCAGAGAACGTTTACGTCTTTATACTTCCAGAAACAATACCTATGCTTCCCATTTACACAAGCAAGTAGAATTGATTCTTGTGCTGGAAGGAAGTCTTACCATTACCACAGACTCTAAACCTCATAAACTTAATTCAGGTCAGGGCATCATTATATTTCCCAACCGCCTGCACAGCCTCTACACAGATGCCACTACCGGCAGCCATATTCTTCTGTGCATATTTGAACCGGATTTCTGCCCGCATTACCGCAAATACTTTCAAAACTATGTTCCGGACCGCAACACATTCGAGCCGACTGCCCTCTCGCCACACAGCCAATTAGCTGCCAAGCAGCTTTTGGCCTTAACAGAAACCTTTGACCGCAAGGAACCTATCCCGGCCTATATCAGTAGTTTAGCCGAAGGCTATCTCTCACTGCTTTTGGCCGATTTGTTTATTCCTTCTTCAGCCAATCCCATTCATTTGCAACATCAAAACAGCGGTGAAGATTTAGAATTGGAACAGCGGGTACTCATTTATCTGGACGAACACTTTACAGAAGAGCTCTCCTTGGACCACCTTTCCCGCGCATTCGGAATCAGTCGTTTTCAATTATCCCGCCTGTTTTCCGAAAAGCTTCACACAGGTTTCCCAAGCTATGTAACCTCCAAACGTCTGGAATACGCCCGGGAGCTTTTGTCCACCACCAATGACTCCGTTACTAACATTGCACTGGACGCCGGCTTTGGCAGCTCCCGCAGTTTCTTTCGAGAATTCAAAAATGCTTATCAGATGACTCCGAATGAGTATCGCAAGCAACGTATAAAATAGGCTCTCCAGCCTTAGCATGAGTAGCGGAGGACAGGGTCACCGCCCCCAGTTCCTCCTCATTCTCAATGCTGAGTGTCACCTGCGCATCCCCACCTGCCTTTTCGATTCCTGCCGGGTCATATTCCATAACCAATGCTCCCTTGCGCACCACTTCATTTTCCATTACTCTGCAACGATAAAATTCACTGCACATCTCATCTACATGGCTTCCCGCCCGTACCAACAGCCTCGCTCCGAAATCTGTCTGCAACACCATGGCACTGCCCATAGGATACAAATGTGTAATTTTTCCGGACGCAGGTGCATATACTTTACCTTGACAGGGTTGAATGTGTATCTTCTTCCTACCGTTCTCCTCCAGTATATTTACCTCACCGGCCACCGGGGCACCAATTTCCCGATATCGCGAAACAGTCTTAAACTGTCCGCGACGAACAGGTTTCTCCACAACCTCCTCATGCCCCGAAACAGCCATACTTTCACCCTCTGCAAGCTGCCAGTTAATACTTCTTCCAAGCCAAAAACCACCCATTGCAGACAATACTGCAACAGCTCCCAATACAAATATATCCATATACGTCACCTCGGTTGTTATTTTTTGCAATTTTGCACAAAAATATTCTTGACATTTACCCAAAATAAGTGCTATACTTACAACGTATTCTAAATGAAAGTCATTGAACTCACATATTTTTGTAAGTCATTGTTACTTT
>CAYOGM010000107.1:0-10026 GCA_964403595.1 uncultured Acetatifactor sp.
GCTTACAGCAACGCTCATAAATCTCAATAATTTCATTGATTCTCTCGATGTTCAGCTCAGGATTGATACCCTGGGAGAACATATTATATGCAACATTCAAAATATCCACATTACCGGTACGCTCACCATTACCAAAGAGAGTACCCTCAATACGGTCAGCACCTGCCAAAAGGGCCAGCTCCGCGCTGGCAACACCGGTTCCTCTGTCATTGTGGGGATGCACACTGACAATCACGCTCTCCCTCTTATCCATATGCTTAATCATCCATTCAATCTGGTCTGCATATACATTAGGGGTATTCATCTCCACCGTGGAAGGCAGATTGATAATCATAGGATTCTCCGGTGTAGGCCCCCACGCATTAATCACCGCATTACAAATCTCGGATGCGTACTCAGGCTCTGTGCCGGTAAAGCTTTCCGGAGAATATTCCAAAATAATCTTGCCGGGGAACTTCTCTGCACGTTCTTTTACCATTCTGGTACCCTCAAGAGCAATTGCAGTAATTTCGGGCATCTCCTTATGGAATACCACATCTCTTTGCAAGGTAGAAGTAGAGTTGTAAATATGTACTACTGCCTGCTTACATCCCTCAATCGCCTCAAAAGTACGGTCAATCAGCTCTTCTCTACACTGTGTCAGAACCTGAACCACTACATCATCCGGTATCAGCTTTCTATCCACCAGCTGACGCAGAAAATCAAACTCAATCTGACTTGCTGCCGGGAAACCAATCTCAATCTCCTTAAAGCCCAGCTTAATCAAAAACTGGAACATCTCAACCTTCTCTTCTACAACCATGGGATCGATAAGAGCCTGATTACCGTCACGCAAATCCACACTACACCAAATGGGTGCCTTAACAATCTCCTTATTAGGCCATTCTCTCTCCGGATAGTCCATCACAGGGTTTTTACGATATCTCTGATAATTCAACATGTTTATGTTTCCTTTCTGGTACTTATGTATACCTAAGGCGATTCATTCGCCCTTTTTTCAAAAGAACAGCCCATCCCTACGGATGAGCTGTCAATCATTCTCCCAAGCCGTTCTCTACGGCCGTAACTAAAGTTTGCAAGGCTTCCGCCTCGTCCTCTCCCTCACATACAAATTCAATCTCATCACCGCACTTGACACATGCACCCAATACGCTTAGGACACTCTTCGCATTGGCTGTATTGTCACGAAATGTAAATGTAATTAATGATTTAAACTGCATTGCCTCCTTGCATAGGATACCTGCCGGTCTCAAATGCAAGCCAGTAGGGTTCTTGATGACTACTTTCTGACTTACCATATGTGTTACCCTCCATTCTCTATGTCGCACGAACACCCCTTTGTCCGCCTCCTCAGCGACATATTCATCTGTATTTTAAATATAGCACGTTTGAATGGCTTTCACAAGTCGTTTTTAAAACTTAATCGTTTACGTTTAAAACATAATATCCTGAATCAGACAGGCAAGCTTCTCTGCCTCTTCCTGAATAACTGCCTGATCCTTGCCCTCAATCATAACACGAACCAAAGGCTCTGTACCGGAAGGACGAATAAGTACTCTTCCCTCACCTGCAAACTTCTTTTCAAGCTCCGCAATTGCCCCTGCAATCTCGGGATACTCCATATATTTATCCTTTTTGTGATTAGCTACCTTAGCATTTACAAGAGCCTGAGGGAGAACCTCCATAATGGATGCCAGCTCTGACAAGGACTTACCGGTATCCACCATTACCTGCAAAAGATGAAGCGCACTAAGCAATCCATCACCAGTAGTATTTTCATCCAGGAAAATAATATGACCTGACTGCTCACCACCCAGATTGGCACTGATTTCCTTCATACGCTCAAGCACATAGCGGTCACCCACCTTGGTCTGCTCAATCTTAATATTATTCTTTTCTCCCATAAGGAAGAAGCCCAGATTACTCATAACCGTAGCAACAATGGTATCATTCGCCAGCTCCCCATGCTGTTTCATATAGTTACCGATGATAGCCATTATCTGGTCGCCGTCCACCTGATTACCGTTTTCATCCACAGCCAGCAAACGGTCTGCATCTCCATCAAAAGCAAGACCTACATTAGCCTTCTCATACACCACTCGTGCCTGCAGCTCCTCCATATGGGTAGAACCACAATTGGCATTAATATTGGTACCATCAGGATTATTGTGAATAGCAACCACATTGCCACCCAGCTCCTTCAAAGTCTCAACAGAAGTATAAAAAGACGCACCCTCTGCACAGTCTACGACAATCTTTAAACCTGACAAATCCACATTTACAGAATTCATTGCATGATTGATATATTCTTCTCTGGCATCGGTACGATACTTTATCTTGCCCACGCCAGGTCCAATGGGAAACTTCACTCCTGCCATATTGTTCTTAATCAGCTCATCAATCTCATCCTCAAGAGCATCCGGAAGCTTATAACCATCTCCGTCAAAAAATTTGATTCCGTTAAACTCCACAGGGTTATGTGATGCAGAGATTACCACTCCTGCATCCACCTTATATTTTTTGGTAAGGCATGCCACTGCCGGTGTGGGCAGCACTCCCACATAAATACAGTTTGCACCTACTGAACAAGCACCTGCCATCAAAGCATTAGCCAGCATATCGCCCGAAATACGGGTGTCACATCCAACCATCAGTGTAGGTTTGTGCTCTTTCTCCTTAGTCAAAACATAGGCTCCTGCCTGTCCAAGCTGCATGGCAAGCAGCGGAGTCAATTCCTCATTTGCAATACCTCTTACACCATCTGTTCCAAATAATCTAGCCATCTTTTAACCTCTATTCCGGTGCTTTGCACCTAATTTTATAACTATTACTATTCCGCTGACTTTATGACAATTCTGACGCTGACAGCTTCCTTTATTTTCACATCTTCATCCAAGTCAAATGTCACAGGAACATTATAACTGCCTTCTCGTAAATTGGTCATTCCAATATCCTGCATCCAATCAGCAATATCAATTGTTCCACCTATATCTTCCTGACGAAGAGGATTAATATGTGCCCCCAGTCCGGATACATCCAATGTAAACACAGTCTCTGAAGATTCTATGATTTCTACCTCAAATCCTTCCGGAACATTTGTTGCATTTATATTCCCAATGGGTACATACAACATCTTCTCAACAATCGGTTCCACATAGGCCGTCACACTGACCTTACCATTAAACCCACTATCAGCCAGCTTGATATTATCAGGCAGATATTCTCTGATATCAATAACCTGAATAACATCTCCATCAGCACCTGTAATATCAATATCTTCTGCAGGAATTACAAGGGAGCTGACACGGAGCAGACTATGTGCTGCACCCGCCAGCTTCACGGTAGCAGGATCACAGTCTATTACACCGGTAGCCATATAACCCTTGGCAGGCGTTCCCGTTGTTGATGCTTCCACCGGCACTTCCTTTACTGCCAGAATTTCCGCAGACATTTTCACATAATCTACATTTTTAACAAGATTTGTCCTCTCCACCACATTGCCGGTTGCATCATATAAGTTAATCTCCACATTTGCAGTAAGATTTCCTGTTGCATCCGTTACATCAATTTCCACGCCGGCATGATGAACCTGGTCTACAGCCGATTTGGGACCGGATACCTCAATTCGGTTCTGATCGGGAGTCAATGAATATACCATATATCCATCTGCCACATTCCCCACACTTTTTGACACCAGTGTCACATATTTACTGGCCTTCTCTTCCACATTAAGACGTACCACATCATGATCGCCCCTGATAGACACAACATTTGCATTGTCGGCAGTAAATGTAATCGGCACCGTGTTTATGTCCGTCAATTTACTCACATCTGCTTCCGCTGTGATATCGCTGTTGCGTAGCTGTGTAAAGACACTTTTGGGTGCATATACTGTCACGCGAACTTTATCTGTATCTTCCAAAATTTCATAGACTTTATTTTCTTTTTCCAACAGTTCTGTATTAATAAGCTTAACCGGAATACTGCCCATATCCCTTTCATCCTTGGGATCACCTATCTGCACCACTACAAACCACAGAAAAAAAGCAAGCACAAGGGATACGAGCTTAAGTCCCAGATTATTTAACAGTTTTTTCCTCATTCTTCGCCCTGTTCCTTCCTTTCCATTTGCGCTTGGACTTGCTTTCATCAACAATCTTAAGCAGCTTCTTCTGCAAATAACTGCGCAACTCGTCTCCATCAAGATTACGCTTCAAGTTACCCTCACAAGCTACACTAATTTTACCGGTCTCCTCTGAGACAATCACTGTCACTGAGTCAGTGGCCTCAGAAATACCTACACCGGCTCTATGTCTGGTTCCCAAATCCTTACTGAGAGCCAGATTATCCGAAAGAGGCAAATAACAGGTAGCCGAAGTAATTCGGTTACCTCTTATAATTACCGCCCCATCATGAAGAGGCGTATTATGTTCAAAAATATTGATAAGAAGCTGATTGGTTACCAGACCATCCACATCTATACCTGTACGTTCATAATCACTTAAGGAAACCTGTTTCTCAATTACAATCAAAGCACCTGTGCGCACCTTTCCCATCTCCACACAAGCTTTTACAATCTCATTAATCGTCTTCTCAGAACAGGTATCCTCTTCCCTTTTACCGGAATCAAAGGGAATCACTGAGCCAATAATATTCTTCTTGCCCAATTCCTCCAACGCCTTACGCAACTCCGGCTGTAAAATAACCACAAGAGCCGTCACTGCAAAACCAAGCACATTTTGTGCTATCCACAGAATTGTAGTCATCTTAAAAACAGATGCAAGCAACAGGAATCCGGCAATGACAATAAGGCCCTTCAAAAGCGTCCATGCTTTTGTGGCCTTCATCCATACCAAAACATAATACACCAAAAGGGCGATTATCAGAATCTCCAATACATCGCCCAGGTCCATTATCGTCCCGTATATACTAAAATTTCTAAAATACTCTACAACCCTGTCAAACCATTGCATTCCTTAAAACAGCTCCTCGTAATCTTCTTCCGATCCATCCTGACCGCTACCGATAGTAACACTTCTCCTACTGATAGATTTATCATAATTTGTAGCAGATTCCCTTCGGGTGCGCTCTGTTGTAACGCTTCTTCCTTGCGCCGAAGCCGGTCTTCCCGATGAAGCAGGAACACGTCTCTGGGTATTAATATGCTTTACAGTCTTAGTAGTTGCAGCAACCGTCATTTTGGGTACTGCCTTTACATAATAATAATACTCATCATCCTCAAACTGAACCTTTTCTGTGCGGCTGTAATCCACACAAAACCGAAAGAATTCAACAACCTTGGCTATTCCCAAAGCTATTACATTACCCAAAATGGCTCCCACCACAGAGATATTGGTCTCATAAATCAAATCACCAATAAGCAGAATCACCATATTCAAAAGTACACCTGCTATCATTGCAATAGTCCAAGAATAGTCTATAGACATTCTTCGAACAATATACACAACAATGACTGTTATCGCAAATGCAACTACCATTACCACCATTGCCTTATTGTCCAGAATTGCATCCAGTATCAGACGAAGCTTCCCCAATGCATCTGCACTACCCATTGTCTTGATGGTCGGTGCATTGACAATCACTGCCTGAAGCAAATAGAACACAACCACACCGCAACCAACAGATGCCGCAGACATCGGAGTTCCCAAAAGTCCCATTACCACAGGCATGACATATGGTATCTTTGCAAAGCACAACAATGGTGTCAGAACTACCACAACAGTATCCTTTGTTCCAAATCTGAAAAACAACAAAAAGAGCAAAATATACACAACAACCCCAACAATTGCCACTTCAAGTGACAATGCATACATGTGCAACAGACTAAATAATGCAGCAAACATGGTTATTGCCCCAAGCGGCAAAAACGAACACATGAGTGCAGCCACCAAAACAATTGCAATGCTGTCAATGCGTGTCATATAACCCATTTGGCCGTTGACTACCAGCAACGAAACAAAAGCCAGCAAGAACTTAACTACAGGAAAGATAAACTCTTCATTCTTGCTGTATATTATTTTTAATTTATCTCTTAATTCCAGTAAAGCTGTCATTATTTCCTCCAGTTACCCTTCTTCATACAGGGAATTCAATTTTTTAAGATTCTGATGAAACAACTTCAGACTCTTGCGTGCTTTTGAATAGCGATGTGCATAGATTCCGTAAGATAATGCCCCATACACCACCACTGTAATTCCATAGTATGTCAGAAGCGTCTTGGCGAAGCTCACCAAATCCATTTTATAAAGATCCTGCATGAACACTTCAAAATCATACAGTATATAAAGGCCAAATATCAACGCAAAAGCCACTGTAGCACAGAAAATAGATTTCAAAATCTGCACCGCAATGTAATCTCCTCTGAAATATTTGCCAATTTTCATATTTTCCTTACCCTCATGCTCCTCATAGGAAGCCATTTTGGTCATCAATATTACTCTGTCCTCTTTTAACATAAAATTCTCCCATGCAATTTACAAAAATCGCATTTTAGCCCCATCCTTCTTCCTCTTGTATAATGTAGCCTCAGTGGGCTCATTACCCTTCATCATACTCTGAAAATTATTGGCAAGAGCATTTCTGCACTTATCGCAGAACCGACCGGAACGAATAGGTGCATTACAGCTCTCGCAACTGAGCATAATTGCAGAACCTTCCATAAGCTCCAGTCGCTCTTCCCTGAGCCACTGACGAATCTGCGCAACCTCAACATCACATTCTTCAGACACTTCATGCATACCCGCGCCACGATGCTCTTCAATGTACGCTTTTACTTCCTGAAACTTTGCCTCCAGGCTCTCTTTGCAGGCAGGGCAAATATTGGGTCCACTCAAATAATTAAAAATTCTCTTACATGATCTGCATGTTCTAACATCCATATCAATTCCTCCATCCACTCACACGCCGGCCCCACACGCCAACGCGACAAAATAAACCGCTTCAACACCGCTGTCCATCAGTGTTCTCGCCGCCTCGTCCATAGTGCTTCCGGTAGTATAGATATCATCCACCAGCATAACTTTCTTTAATTTTACATCATTTTGACGGATAATAAAAGCCTTTTTCAAATTATTTTGCCTTTCTTTCGGATTTAGACGTTTCAAAGGCGTTGTATTCTTCACTCGAATCAGATAATTTTCCCTCACCGGAATATCCATCTGCTTCCCCAGCACTCTGGCAAGTACAGCCGCCTGATTGTATCCTCTCCGTCTTTTACGCCTGACATGCAACGGAATCGGAATCAAAGCATCCGGTTGTACCTCCCGAATAAAATCCCCAAGATAAAAGGCCAGCTCCTCTCCGTAAAAATCTCCGTATTCCTGCCGCCCGCTATATTTAAACCTATAGATGGATGCTGCTACGCTTTCATATTCATATAATGCCCTGCCACGCGCAAAAATATGGTTCAGCTTATGACAATCACCACAATACTCTTCATCGTCATGAAGCTTTTTACCGCACTTCATACAATAAGGTGTCACTAACATTTTCTTTTTGGTCATGCATTCCGGACATATTTTCTCCCCAAAGGTCCGCACCGGTTCATCACATATGGGACATCGCAAGGGAAATAATAATTGCTTTGCCAAATCCATTACTTTCATGCCATAACCTCGCTGATACGGTCAGCCAACCCTGTAAAGCGATTGTTTTCGCTTACATTGTCAATCATTCCCCGCACCGTATTGCCGCTACCCAAAATGGTCACACAGCTTTTGGCACGAGTAATCGCTGTATATAAAAGATTTCTGTTAAACAACAACCTCGGCCCTGTAAACAAGGGAAGAAGAACTGCCGGATACTCACTTCCCTGAGACTTGTGTATGGTGATTGCATAAGCCAGCTCCAGCTCCTCCAGAAGTGCAAAGGGATACGTCACCCGACGCTGTTCATCATACTCCACCACAAGCTCCGAAACAGATTCCCGTATCTCAACAATTTTACCCATATCTCCGTTAAACACACCCATACCACTGTCTATAGTCACCCCATATCGACTCTCAATGGTCCATTCCAGCTGATAGTTGTTGCGAATCTGCATCACCTTATCACCTTCACGATAAATCGTGTCTCCCACTGCATATTCACGTTTGCCGGGCTCTGGTGGATTTAGATACCTCTGCAAAATCATATTCAGTGTTTCGCATCCCAGACTACCCTTTCGCATGGGTGTCAACACTTGAATTTCCATAGGAGTTGCCTGCACATATCCGGGCAGTTTTTCCTGTATCAGCTGTATCATATGTTTGTATATGACATTAACGTCATTTCTCTCCAAAAAGAAAAAATCCTTGGATTTATTATCCAAAGCAATCTGCTCTCCCCTGTTAATTCTATGCGCATTGACAACTATGTCACTTTCCCCGGCCTGACGGAAAATATTTTGCAAAACCACTGTCGGAAACGCCTTACTATCCATAATATCCCGAAGCACCTGACCCGGTCCCACACTGGGCAATTGATTGACATCACCCACAAGAATTAATCTCGTTCCCGGAATAACAGCCTTCAAAAGTGCCTGAAACAGATGTATGTCTACCATAGACATCTCATCTATGATAATCACATCCGTTTCCAGCGGCTCCAACTCATTTTTCTCGAAGCGTACTTTCTTATTGTCTTCATCCGAAAGACCACTGTTCAGTTCTAAAAGTCGGTGAATGGTTCTCGCCTCAAAACCGGTGGCTTCTGTCATGCGCTTGGCTGCACGTCCCGTAGGTGCCGCCAACATAATATCCAACCCTTCAGACTCAAAATAGCGAAGCATCATATTGATTGTGGTTGTTTTGCCGGTACCGGGACCGCCGGAAAGAATAAACAAACCATTCTGAATACTGGTCATCACTGCCTGAAGCTGAAGCTCATCCAACTCCATTTGAAGCTCCTTCATTATATTCTCAAGCGACTTGCGCATAGCAGCCTCTTGAGAAGGAAGAGCTTCCGCTTCCCACATAGGAATATTCAGCCGTTCCAACAAAACCGCACAATTAAGCTCTGCATAATAATAATTAGAAGCAAAAACCTTATCTCCCTTAATAACCAGTTTCTTATCCATGGCTAAATTTTCTATCTGAGGGCGAATATTCTCACTCTCAACTCCCAAAAGCCCCGCCGCACGCTCAAGTAAAAGATTCATGGGAAGATAACAATGCCCTTCGTTAGCAGATTGTATCAGTGTGTAAAAGACACCGCTTCTGATACGATAATCCGAATCCGTATGAATACCGATTTGCGTCGCAATTTCATCCGCAATCTTAAAGCCGATTCCGGATATATCCTCCGCCAAACGGTACGGATTTTCACGCATAATGCTATAGACCTCCGCCCCATAGGTATTATATATTTTCACCGCCAAAGTGTTAGAAATCCCATATTGCTGGAGATAAACCAGCGCCTCCCTCAAATCTTTTTTCTCTTCCATCTGCATTGCAATTTCCTGTGCCTTACGCAGACTGATTCCTTTGATTTCTGCAAGACGCTCCGGCTCCTCTTCAATAATCCGAAAGGTATCATCCCCAAATTTTTTGACAATTCGGGATGCCAATGCTGCACCAATCCCTTTTACCGCACCACTACCAAGATAACGTTCCATACTGACACTGTCTTTGGGTACAACAGTCCGATAGCTGCTTATCTTAAGTTGTTTGCCATATACCTGATGTTCCACATATTCGCCTTCGGCAACAATATTTTCACCTTGACTTAGCCCTTTACAGTAACCGACACAAGTGACTTCTTCTCCATCCGACACAAGTGTCATAACTGTGTAACCATTTTCACTGTTTTGGAAAATGATGTGATCTACATATCCATTTACTGTTTCCATATTTTTTAACCTTTTGTGTAATGCTCCGAATCGGAAGGATAGTATGAAAGCATTTTTTCATACAGAAATCCGCGCTTATGCCCAAATTTCCAGAGTGTAGCAAGAATGAAGATTCATAAAGAAAGTATTGTAACTAGAATGGAAGCGGACAACTAGGATAAGCTGTCCGCATCTACACC
>CAYOGM010000108.1:0-9857 GCA_964403595.1 uncultured Acetatifactor sp.
AGAGCCAAGGTAGGGGTTAACGGTTACGAAGTCCTCGTCAAAGCCGTAGTAGCTCTTGCTGCCCACGGTTACCTTACCCAGATGACCTACCGCATAAGCCTCGGAGGTGGAACCGATGTCACCGCGCTTGATATCCCCGATGACTACCAAGCCCTTCTCCTTACAGTAATCTACAGTCTTCTTGAATGCCACCAGTCCGGGGATTCCAAACTGCTCATACATTGCAATCTGGGGCTTTACTGCGGGAATCAAATCATAAACAGCGTCCACAATGCCCTTGTTGTACTGCCAGATAGCCTCCGCTGCGCCCTCTAAGGTCTCGCCGTACTCTGCAAAAGCAGCCTTCTGAATGTGCTCGGGCACAAATTTCATCATGGGGTCCAGACCCACTACGATGGGTGCATTGGTTTCCTGAATCTTGGTAATCAGTTTGTTAATCATAGGTATCTCCTTTTTTCTATTTATTCTGACACCGGCATGATCCCGATATCAATATTTCCTCGCAAGAAAGGCGTTGCTAAATTAACAACGCCTTTTTTCTTATCATTATACCAACACTTCCGTCAATTGGTCAACGTACTTCTTGATATTTGATGCATTTACATATTTTTTGTGCTTGTCACCATCCACAACCACCAATGTAGGTGCCTGCATGACACCATAACGGTTTGCCAGCTCCATATTTTCCTCTGCGTCAATCAACACATATTTGACATCCTCAAGGTACTCTTTGGCAAGCTTACAATTGGGACAGGTCTTGGTGGTGAAAAGGTAGCGGATATTGCGAGGCTCTTCCACACTTACCTGTACCTCCTCCGCAAAATTGGACAAAGTCACAACACTGCGGGTAGGACGTTTCAAAACAGAATTCTCAATATCGTACTCGGTACGGTTGGTGTATTCCTGAAGCTTACCGTCATTCCAGTTCTGAACCGGTCTGTAGTAGCCGGTGATACGGCTGTAAACCTCCGTTCTTGCCCCACAGTGAGGACAATGTTTGACCTCACCGGACAGATATCCATGCTCCTTACAGATAGAGTAGGTAGGGGACATGGTATAATAAGGCAACTTATAGTTCGTTGCAATCTTTCTAACCAAATCAGCAGCTGCCTTCCAGTCAGGAAGCTTCTCTCCCAGAAATGCATGGAATACGGTTCCTGAAGTATACAGCGTCTGCAACTCATCCTGTACATCCAATGCATCAAAAATGTCTGCAGTATACTCAACAGGCAGATGAGAGGAGTTGGTGTAGTAAGGCACATCTCCGGGCTTACCTGCGGTCTTGATGGCAGGCCAACGCTTTCTGTCGTGTTTTGCAAGACGATATGTGGTACTCTCTGCAGGAGTTGCCTCCAGATTGTACAAATCACCATACTGCTCCTGATAATCAGAAAGGCGATTTCTCATATGGTTGAGCACTTCCTTGGTGAACTCCTGTGTCTGCTCACTGGTCATATCTGCTCTCAGCCAGTTGGCATTGAGTCCCACCTCATTCATGCCGATTAATCCAATGGTAGAGAAATGGTTGTCAAAGGTACCCAGATATCTCTTGGTGTAAGGATACAAGCCTTCGTCCAAAAGCTTGGTAATGACACCTCGCTTGATTTTCAAACTGCGCGCCGCAATGTCAAGCATGCGGTCCAATCTGGTATAAAATTCGCTCTTATTGGCGGACAAATATGCAATACGGGGCATATTAATCGTAACAACACCCACGCTTCCGGTGCTCTCGCCGGAGCCGAAGAATCCTCCTGTCTTTTTTCTGAGTTCTCTCAAATCCAGACGCAGACGACAGCACATGCTTCGCACGTCAGAGGGCTCCATGTCAGAATTAATATAGTTAGAGAAATACGGTGTACCGTACTTCGCAGTCATCTCAAACAAAAGTCTGTTGTTCTCCGTATCAGACCAGTCAAAATCACGAGTGATGGAATAGGTAGGAATGGGATACTGGAAACCGCGACCATTGGAATCTCCCTCAATCATGGTCTCGATGAACGCCTTGTTCACCATATCCATCTCTTTCTTACAATCTTTATATTTAAAATCCATCTCCTTGCCGCCCACAATTGCAGGAAGCTCAGCCAAATCATTCGGAACTGTCCAGTCCAAAGTAATATTGGAGAAGGGCGCCTGTGTTCCCCAACGGCTGGGAGTATTCACACCATAAATAAATGCCTCAATGCACTTCTTTACCTCAGCATAGCTTAAGTTATCCACCTTAACAAAAGGAGCCAGATAGGTGTCAAAGGAGGAAAAGGCCTGTGCGCCTGCCCACTCATTCTGCATGATTCCAAGGAAATTGACCATCTGATTGCACAATACAGACAGGTGTCTTGCAGGTGCTGAGGTAATCTTGCCGGTGATACCACCCAGACCTTCCTTAATCAGCTGTTTCAAAGACCAGCCTGCACAGTAACCGGTAAGCATGGACAAATCATGGATATGAATGTCTGCGTTGCGATGTGCCTCCGCAATCTCCTCATCATAAATCTCAGAGAGCCAGTAGTTGGCAGTAACTGCACCGGAGTTGGACAAAATCAATCCGCCCACAGAATAAGTAACGGTGGAGTTCTCCTTTACACGCCAGTCTTCTACCTTTACATAACTGTTTACTACATCTTTATAGTCCAAAATAGTAGATTTCATGGTACGCATCTTCTCACGCTGCTTACGATACAAAATATAAGCCTTCGCCACATCCTCATAGCCCGCCTGGCCCAACACACGCTCCACGCTGTCCTGAATATCCTCTACCGCAATGCCGTCATCTTTAATCTTATCCTGAAAATCTGCAGTCACTCTCAGTGCCAGCAAATCCACAATATCATTGTTGTAGCTTCGCTCCGTTGCAATGAAAGCTTTCATGATGGCATCATTGATTTTGGTCAATGTGAAATCCGTTGTTGTGCCATCCCGCTTAATTACCTGAAACATCCCATTCCCTCCCAATATCTTGTGTTTCTAAAAAAGTGCTTTTCATCCGTACCTGCCACCAAGGCGACATTTGTTTCACTATAACATTTTACGACACTAAAGTCAATGACAGGAACCCTTTTAAACACAATATATGGTGTTTTTCTTGCGACAACTCTGTCATATATTGTATACAATACTATCTGGTAGATAAGAACTGTTTCTCCCTCTTGGCCACCTCATCATCGGGATAGGTCTTTAGATAACTGTCCAACAAAACAGATGCCTGCTGATACTCTCCCAGATATTCATAGGCTACGATTTCATTAAAAGAAAGGGTCTGCATCAAAGAGTTCCCCTCCACTTTCATTCCCGCCTGAAAAGCATCCAACGCACGCTTGTAGCTTCCCATCTGCATCTCACACAGCCCCAGCTGGTTGTAAATGGCCGCACTGCTCGTATCCTTTGCAATCCAGGAATTATAAACACTGGCGGCATAGTTATAGTCTCCGGTGGCCTCATAGGACTTACCCAAATACAGGAAGCTTTCCGCATCGCCTTTGGAGCGGGCTTTCTCCAATGCTACACAGGCTTTCTGGTAATCTCCCAAATAATAATACATCCTTCCGCTATCATAGCTGTCCATTTTATCTCCGGCAGACGTCATGGCATTATTCAGATATTCCTGTCCTAAAGCCTTATATCCGTAGTGCTCCAGCGCACGATAAATCTCTATCAGCCGGTCATAATTGTTGACATCCATGGACACTACTTTATCAAAATCTTCCTTAGCGCCTTCGTAATTTCCTCTTTCCAGACGCACATTGCCTCTCAAGAAATAAGCGTCTTCTTCATTTGGGCGCAATGCAAGAATGGCATTGTAAGTTTCTTCCGCTTCCAAGGACTGTCCACTTTTAAAAAAGGCTGCAGCCAGATAATAATTTATATCAAAATCTACATTCTGTACAAAACCGTCACTGGCCGAAAGCGCCGCCTCAAAATTGGCAATTGCATTGTCATAGTCCGTAAGTCCCATATATGCAATCCCCCTGCCTCTTGCAATCAGACGCTCATTCTCTCCGGCTTCCTCCGCCAAATCAAACTCCGAAAGCGCCGCCTCATAATTCAACTGTTCCAACAGCTGCGTGGCGTTGTTAATCTTCTCGCCGGATGTTCCGCAACCTCCCAACATCCCTGCCGTCAGCATACTCACTGCCAACACAATCCATTTTCTATTCTTTCGTAAACTCATTTTAACTCCCTATTCTTACAATCCTCTTATTTACTCTCTTCCAACATGGAAGTACAATGAGGACATCTGGTCGCATCCAGAGCGATGTCAGTCTTACAATAAGGACATTTCTTGGTCGTAGGTGCTGCCGGTTCCGGTTTCTTGGTAAACTTATCACTGATTGTATTGATTGTTTTAATCATGCAAAAAATTACAAATGCTGTAATCAGAAAATTGATAACTGCAGTAATAAAGTTGCCATACATCAGCACGGGCGCAGTCTCCCCTTCGCCCAGCACAATATATAAATCGCTGAAATCGGTTCCGCCCACAAGTCCCAAAAGCGGAGTGAGAATATCCTGGTTCAAAGAGGTTACAATTGCAGTAAATGCTCCACCCACAATCACACCAACCGCCATATCCATCACATTGCCGCGTAGAATAAACTTCTTAAATTCAGCTAAAAAACCTTTTCCCTTGCTCATCTATTTCTTCCTCCGTTTTGTATATCTCTTTTGAAATAACACTGCTTTTATCATAGCATAACAGCCTCGTAATCTCAATACTTTTTCAAATCAAGCAAATGTGTTATACTGTCAAGGTAGCGTGCAGGCTTTTACCTTTACCGGCCTGATACCACGCTAAAATTTAAAGCGAGGTAATTATGCAACGCATTCAGGATGACATCAAACAAAACAACTTTCAGCCCGTCTACCTTCTCTACGGAGAGGAACGATATCTGAAAAAACAATACACCGACCGCCTGCGCAAAGCTCTTTGCCCGGAAGGGGACCAGATGAACTCCCACTTCTACAGCGGCAAGGACACTCCCGTAAACGAAATTATTGATTTGGCAGAGACCATGCCTTTTCTTGCCCAGCGAAGGGTAATTTTTATCTCTGACAGCGGTTTGTTTAAATCCGGCGGTGAGAAAATGGCAGAATATCTGACTGCCCCCAGCGAGACCACCTGCTTTGTCTTCACGGAAAGCGATGTGGACAAGCGAAGTAAGCTCTACAAGGCAGTACAGGCCAAGGGTTACATTGCAGAATTTACCGTGCAGGATGAACAGACCTTGAAACGCTGGATTGCAGGAACCTTGGGCAAGGAAGGCAAGAAAATTACCGAAAACACAGTACAGTTATTCCTCCAAAAGACCGGAACCGACATGGAAAATATCCAGATGGAACTGGAGAAGCTTATCTGTTACTGCATGGACAAAGAAATCGTAACCTCCGAAGATGTAGAAACCATCTGCACCAACCGCATCAGCAATCATATCTTTGACATGATTAATGCCATTGCTGATGGCAAGACTAAGGAAGCATTACAATTATATTATGACCTTTTGGCGCTAAAAGAGCCCCCTATGCGTATCCTCTTTCTCATTGCCAGACAATGCAATCTCTTGCTTCAGGTAAAGGAAATGCGTTCCCGGGGCTATGACAACAAAGCCATCGCTCCCAAAATCGGTGTACCACCCTTTATCGCCGGCAAATACGTAACTCAGGCCGGGCGTTTTAAGACCTCTGTCCTACGAGCTGCAGTGGAACAATGTGTGGAAGCTGAGGCAGCAGTCAAAAGCGGACGCATGAACGATATGATGAGCGTAGAAGTATTGATTTTATCCGTATTAAAGGACGGCAGGTAACTGCCGTCCTTCGCTTATCAACTCACTATCTTTTCCGGTTCAAATCTTTATAACCACCACAACCACAGGCTTCTTGCACCTATCTTAAACTTCACGGTCTTGGTGCCGCCGTACTCACCCAAACCACGGATGGTCACAGTTGCAGTTCCCTTCTTCACATTATTCTTATAGCTTCCGGGCACCACCTCAAAGTCCTTGCCGAATACAAGGCTTTCGCCGCCAATGGTTACCTTACCGGTGCCATCCTCATTCAAGAAATCCTCTGCGGTGAGTTCTACACTCTTACCGGTATACTTCTTCTGAATGCCCTGTACCTTCACCTTAGTAAAGTCCTTGTCTGTGATACGGTAGGTTGCAGTCAACGCTTTGCCTTCTTCATCCTCGTAAGCACCTATTCCGGTGACAGACACACTAATCACACTTCCCATAGGAGCAGTATCATCCTGGGTCAGTATTATGGTCTCTCCCTTCTCTTTTAACATGGAGTAAACAGGAACGCTGTAATCCGTACCTTCCTTTAAGGTCTTGCCATCCGCATCGGTAATCACTACCTTACTGATATAACCGCCCTTCTTATCAGATACAGCCTTATCAGCCACAGTCAGGGTTACTGCCACGTCTGTGTCCGTGAGACTTCTGCCTGTAATAGTAAAGGTGCGGTTTACAGTGCCTGCAAAATTACCCTTACCCTTGATGATTACGGTAGGTGCCTTCTTGACATCATAGCCGTTCTCGCCTGCCTTGGCTGTATATACAGCCTTGTTATTTTTATAGGTTACAGTGTAGTCTTTTCCTTCTTTCAGTGCCTTTCCATTAAATGTAAGATTCAGAGAAGGATTTGCGCCGCCCTTCAGATACTTGGCACTCATCTCGCCATCCCTTACTGTTACTAACTCAGCGATATCTGCCGCAGTAATTTTAAAGGTCTTCTTAATGGTACCGGAGTACCTGCCAATACCCTTAATGGTCACGTTTGCAGTACCTACATTCACATTCTTGGAATACTCAACCTCATAATCCTTACCTTCCACCAAGGCACCGCCTAAGCTTACCTTAAGTTCCGGTTTCTGTGCACTTCCGGTATAAATCGTATTCTCAAGCCCTGCCACCATCGCTTTGGTGATGGATACTCCTGTCACCTTAAAACTTGTCTTTTTAAATCCGGCAAATCCGCTTCCTTCAATCGCCCTCACAGTCACAGTTGCTGTACCAATTGCCGTATTATCCTTATACTCTACCGTATAGTGAACGCCTTTCTTTAAAGTCTCCTTTTTACCATTGACCTTGGCAGTTACAACCAGCTCATTTTCATCCAGTTCCACAGCATTCACGCCGTCAAACTCCTGTGCAGGAATCTTGGCGATACTTGTCTTGGCAAGACTTGTACCCTTTTCAGTGATAATCAGGTTCACGGTTCTGCTGCCTGTAAAATTCCCCTTGCCGGTAATCGCGATGGGATATGTACCCGGCGCAACATAGGCGCCTGTACCTTCTGCGGGATAAGTCACCTCCACATCTGCCTTGCCCAGCTTCTTATTATTGAACTTCACCACAGGTGTTTTTTTCTGCGCTTTGCCATTCGCTTCTGTCACCATATCCTCAGCCGCAATGCTTGTATCACTCAAATCGGAAATATCCTTGGGCTGAATGATAAAATATACCATCAGTGTCTGATCATAATTTCCCTTACCCTTAATAATTATGGTGGGAGCCTTCTTGGCATCAAATCCATTCTCTCCCTCTTTCAAGGTATAAGCATTTTTATTATTCTTGTAGGAGATGGTATAGTCTCTGCCCTTCTCCAGACGCAGCTCACCATTTCCATCATAAACCTCCGGTTCAGGCGTGATTGCCTTGCCGTTATAAGTCTCAATATCCATAGACTTAACAAAAAATCCATTCTGAAGGATGTCATCCCATGCCATTACCTCAATAGAAATGGTTTGCGAGACTGCATAATAATTAGCCGTCTCTTCCATACTCAGTGTCACAGTCACGCTGCCACTGCCTAAAATAGTTACCAGCCCTTCCTCCGTCACAGTTACAATATCATCTATAGCCTTGGGCTGTCCCTTGGAATCCAATCCATTTGAAACACTATAAACAAGCTTAGCATCGCCCACAACCGTGATATCTTCTGCTATAGAGAATGCATCCTCACCATAAGCTTTTCGATACACATCCTGTTTCACGATAATTGATGCATCTGATTTCAAAATACTTACCTGTACCGGCAAAGCTTGTTCCGGCTGTATCAATGTATAATTTGAAGCATCTGCACCGTCTAATGTCATCTCAGACAAGATAACTGCATCATAATCACCTGCCTCAGCACTGCCCACAGTACCGGTCACACCCTCAAGACTTACAAACACCTCATCTCCAACCAACACGCCACTCAGGGACACGCTTGTAATCTTCACAATATTAGTTCCATCGTGAGGTCTGCTTTCTGCAGTTACCTCCGCAACCTGCACTGTAAGGGGCTCCACCTTTACATTCAGCTTTTTCTGTACAATATTGTAATTGGCAGTATCTGTAGGTGTAAAGGTTGCCGCAAATTCCTTGTTACCTACACTTCCCACAGAAGTCTCCGGTGTATCCCAGCTCCATCCCTCAGGCAATGCCACCTGTTTCAAAGTCTGACCGTACTGTGCGGTCAAATTCTCCGGTTCTGTATATGCAGCTGTCGCTTGGGATACATTCACGGACACAGCCTGTTTGGTCACCACCATATTTTTATAATTCTGCACGGCAAGCTCTGTGGGTGTAAATACCACGTTATGCGCAGATTCCCCTGCCTGGGGAATCGTTGTGGCATTCTCCCATGCAAAAGTACCATACTCTGTACTTCCGCCACTCAAAACACTCTCTTCCAAGGTCTGTCCATACACCAGCCCGCTTGCCGTGGGCCATGTGATAACAGGAGTATCTGCCTGCTCTATGGTAAATGTAATCTCAACACTACCTTTGTATTCTCCCTTACCTTTAACCGTAATGGTCTTCTCACCGGCACTAATCATATCCTCCGGAAAAGTTACTATGTAGTCAACTCCCTCAATAAGCCCTGTCACCGTCACTGTAGGCTTCTGTTCCGTACCGTTAAAGGTTACACTGTCAGCTGAAATAGCTACATTATTTGCATCCAAAGTCGTCTTTGGGCCCGCATACACATAACTGCCCGCCTCTAACACCGGACCATTAGTAAATGCCACACCATTTACAGAAACCGTGTTGGAAACCGGATGAGACTCAATAAAACTCATACTACCAATTTCCGTATCACTTCCCACCAAAAAATAATTTTCATTTTCAGACCCGGACACCTCGGAAGTTACACCACTGACTGTAGGATCATTCCATGTCACATCCACAGCATACCATTTATCATCATCCATCTGTACATAATTCCACATATGTGGGCCGGAGCCACTGCTATTGATTGCTGTACCATCTACCAGGACACACGGAATGGACATGGCATCACACAGCACCTTGAACGCACGGGCATAAGCCTCACACACAGGCCCTGTAGTTCCTGTGGAACCCTGCAAAGCGCTGGTACATTCTCTTGCATCATGCCCCGCATTAGCCACATCCGAATTGTAGCAATTATTCTTCGTCAGCCATTCATTAAAATACCGGACTGTCTCGTAAGTATCTGCGTCTTCCGGAATACCGGACAAAACAGTTGCCCGATTACTGTCATTCTTCACTAGAGTATCATTGATAACCGTCAATAAAGTAGCCGTATCCTGATATCCCTCATCGCGGATATCAAACGTCGGCGTTTTTAGCACAAAATAAACCCATTGGGTATAACTGACCTTTCCATTCAAATAACTATATGTTGCAGAAGCCTGCAGCTTACTTGCGCCGGTCAGCCAGAAAACTTCCGGATGATCTCTGTCAAACGCACTGTATACTCCTGTAATATGCACAAAAGCCGCGCTGCTGTTTGCAGACAAATCATCTGAAACCGCAGCGTTTGCAGCTGCTTTATCCGCGTTAGCATCCCCGGTATGATTATAGGTATCACTTCCGGAAAACTCCTCTACC
>CAYOGM010000109.1:0-9771 GCA_964403595.1 uncultured Acetatifactor sp.
TTACAGCATACTCTCGCCGGCAAATTCCGGCGCAATTCCAAAATATTGTAGCACAGTAGCCCCTATGTCGGCAAATGTTTTTCTCGTACCCAGATTTACAGGAGTAATTTTCTCCCCATACATGAGAAAGGGAACATACTCTCTGGTGTGGTCTGTGGTAGTCGGATAGGCCGGATCACAGCCATGGTCAGCTGTAATCATCAAAACATCCCCCGAACACATTTTACCCATAATTTCAGGGAGTTTTGCATCAAAGTACGCCAATGCCTTAGCATAGCCGTCCACATCTCTTCGATGTCCGTAAAGCATATCAAAATCAACCAGATTCACAAAACAAAGTCCTTCAAAATCTTTGTCCATATATTCCAAGGTCTTCTGTATACCATCTGCATTACCACCGGTGTAGACAGATTCTGTAATTCCTCTGTCCACAAAAATGTCTTTGATTTTGCCTACTGCAATCACATCCCTGCCGGCTGCTTTCAGTTGATCCAACATGGTCACGCCGGGTGCCTCGATAGAGAAATCATGGCGATTGGATGTGCGGGTAAAATTGCCTGCACTGCCCACAAAGGGTCTTGCAATCACACGCCCTACACCATGCTTACCCATAAGTATCTTCCTTGCAATCCGGCAATATTCATACAACTGCTCAGGTGGAATCAACTCCTCATGGGCCGCAATCTGAAACACACTGTCCGCCGAGGTATAAACAATCAAATCTCCCGTGCGCAAATGCTCCTCGCCGTAATCTGCAATTACCTTTGTGCCGGAATACGGCTTGTTACATAATACACCTCTCCCTGTCTGTTCCATGAAAGGCTTCAAAACCTCCTCCGGAAATCCATCAGGATAAGTGGGCAACGGCTGCCCCGAGTAAACTCCCGCAATCTCCCAATGTCCAATTGTGGTATCCTTTCCCTTGGAAGCCTCCTCCAAACGGGCAACAGCCGCTACATGTTCTCTGTTTTCCTGCCCTTCATCTGTTTTATCTTTTACTGTCACTCCCTCAATTTGAAAGAGTCCTAATTTCGCCATATTCGGCATCTTAAAATGCTCACTCTTCGAAACACTCCGCAGAGTATTCACATCCATATCCCCATACTCTGCCGCATCCCCCATCTCACCAATCCCAAAACTATCCAACACAATCAAAAAAACTCTCTTGTTCTCTTTATTGCTCATAGTATTCCACCTTTCGCAAGTTAAGCTTCCCCGGCTCTCGATTATATTTTCCATTCGCTCCAATTCCTTTATTTGTGTCTGGTGTATGAATTATCGGTTGAGGTACTTTATGTCCTACCACGAGACCTTGAAAAACGCCGGTATTTGGGCTGCGTACTTTGCAGCCCTATGTACCGCTGCGTTTTTCACGGAGCGAAAGCGTTCCGTGGTAGGATATAATGTGCCTCAACCGATACCATTTCAAATACTCTGCCCACACAAATAAAGGAATTGAGCGTTCCATTTCTATAAGCATACCACAAAAGTTTATTCTACAACAGTGCTGATTACAATATTTTCTGCAGTAATTCCTGTCTTGCGATATACAATATCTTCAATCTGCGCTCTTTGCACATCATCCAGCGTAGCCGCATTTACCACAACATCCACCATACCATCTGCAATACTTACCACAACATCCGAAAAACCCTTAGCTTCCAAAAGGATTTCCGCAGCAGACTCCTTCTCCGCTGTTACAGTCATCTCTACCATGCTGTTCACAGCCTCCTGCTTCTGTTCCTCTGTGATACCCTCGCTGTTAATCAGCTCCATAAGCATCTCTTTATTCTTAGCTCTGGTCTGCTCCTTCAAAAGCTTTGCCTCAGAAAGCATTGCAACGCCGGAAGTGGATGTAAGTACTGCTTCCCCGGGAATTTCTCCCTCCTCGGGAGTAACCTCAGCCACCTGCATATCCTGATCCAGATAATCCTCCATGACAATGTCCACCTCTGAATCAAGACTTTCAATCTCTGTCATTCCGGCAGACAACAAATCCTCCTCGGACAAATCAAGCATACCATCCAGTTCCAATGTCTCATCCAGCTCCCCTGCTGTATAATTCTCTGTGATAACTCCGCTGGAATCTACCGCGTCTACCATTTGATCATCCACTGTTACATATTCCTCTTCAAGATTGGTCCCCGCAAATTCCAAATATCCCGCTATGGCAATCATAACGGCAAGTGCGGTAATCATTAGCTGATTCTTTTTTACTAAGTTTTTCACTGTGCTCTCCCTCTTATTCTTAAATTTATGGAAGTCCTTTTCATTTCATTGTATGAGCCCCGTGTTAGATATATGCGTGAACAATGAGCCATGCTGGCCCAAATTTTCATATACTCGTCGGGTGCTTGCACACGTAAGAGTATATGAAAATTTGGGCCAATACGGCGAATGCCGCGACAGGCCCGCAAGCTTGCTTGCGGGCCTGTCGGCATGGCTAATTACGTAACTTGTCGGCGCGGCTTGTCGCATGACTAGTTGCGCGGCTTGTCGCATGACTAGTCATATGGCTAATTGCCACAACTGGTCGCCGTACAGCATGGCTCGCTACAACTTCAACGTTTAGACCAATTTTTCTCCCTTTTTCCTCAGTCTATTGGATGACTCATCAAGTTTGATACCAATTTTTCAGCACCTTTCTCCAATCTGTTGGGTAGCAGCTCTAAGCCAATACCAACTTTCCCATTACTTCCCACAATCCGTTGGGTAATTAGCTCTAATCCAATACCAACTTTCCCATTACTTCTCACAATCCATTGGGTAGCAGCTCTCATCCGATACCAACTTTTCCATTACTTCTCGCAATCCGTTGGGTAACAGCTCTCATCCGATACCAACTTTCCCACTACTTCTCGCAATCCGTTGGGTAACAGCTCTAATCCGATACCAACTTTTCCATTACTTCTCACAATCCGTTGGGTAATAGCTCTAATCCAATACCAACTTTCCCATTACTTCTCACAATCCATTGGGTAAAAACTCTCATCCGATACCAATTTTTCCATTTAAGTATCCTTATTCTCCAATCCCACTCCATTAATCGCCTGACAATCCGGTTACCGTATCCCTTGTCGTTCCCAACCTACCGCCTGTGTCCACACTGCCTGTAGATTCCGAAACACCTGCACTTCCCGAAACACCTGTATATCCCGAACCGCCTGTAGTTTTCGAAGCACCTGTACTTCCCGAAACACCTGCACTTCCCATATCCAACACCTTGACCCGATGAGCCTCCACGCCATACAAAGCACAAACTGCTTCGGTGATATTTTGACTGACCACAGCGTTTGATGCCCCTTGAGCCACCACCAGAACCCCCTCCACACGCGGATTTAATGTTTTGACAATAAACGGTTCTGAATCTCCTGAAACATTACTGTACACCGTCGTATCTCCCGTCTCAAAATCACTGATGGTTCGATTCCCCCCTGCACTATCTTTCTCAACGGTATTGGAGCGCACTGTGGGAGCATCCTTTTCCACTACAAGCTCCTCAGAAGAGACAAAGGTCAACATAACCTCCACCTTGCCTACCCCCTCCATAGAAGCCAAAAGTTCTTCTAATTTCTGTTCCTGAACAGCCTCATAGTCCTCTAACAATCCATTGAATTCGCTGTCCGCCCCCTGAACGTCTGCACCATCTATCTCCGGCTCGGAGATTACAGAATCTGCCTTTGAACGATTCAGCACATTTTGTTCTCCAGTATCCTCTGACTCCTTGGTAGGCAAACTGATAACAAAGAGTAAAATTCCTGCCAACACCACAATAATCAGATTATCTCTGTTAAACCACCGCCGAAAACGTGATGCCATATCATACCTTGTCTGACTGTCCTGACTATGGGTTTCCTGCGCTAATATCTGCATCCGCTACACCTCCTGCCTTGATACGAATGTTAATTTGAGGAATCGGCATCACCGAGACCTCCCCCATCTCCGTCTGCTGTCCGGCCTGCATACTTTCCTCTCCCAATACGCTTTCCTCTAAAGGGTCATACCATTCCGTATCCTCCAACTCCGCCATCCGTTCCTCATACTGCTTTGTAGTTTCCTCCATTCCTCTTGCAAGCTCTGCTTCAAACCATTCCACACGTTTGTCCAGAGTCTCCTCCCCCTTACCTGCAAACAACTCGCTCACCGGCACAAACAGCTGCAACAATATCATAGCACTTACCAACATCTTCAAATATTTATCATACGAGGCCTTAGGTCTGAAATGAATCAACACCTGGGCACATATTATAAAAATCCCGGTTCTGCCAATAATCTCCATCAAATAATTCTGCATATCAATCTCCATTCTTGCAACAACCTGACAATTGTGGACATCATAACCTTTTGACCCCAATATCCAAATTGCAACTACATCCCCCTGTTTGTAGCCGTTGCCACAACTGCCAGACTTATCAAAAACAATACAAAGGCCGTCCCCGCTGTCTTGAACAGCAAAAAAGACGCATCTCCGGTCCGGTTGACACAGGCAGTAATCCTCTTATCACTGACAATCCCCATAAAAGCCGCCGATGCCTTTAATATAAAAGCAACAATAAACATTTTTAATAATGGCACGGCACACAGAAATAATAACAATATCAACAAAACCAACCCCACACTATTCTTGATGACAACCGCTGAACCTACCATCAGCTCCATCGCACCTTCCGCACCGCTTCCAATGCCCGGAATCACCGAAACTGCCTTTTGCCATGCCCCCATTCGCACAGAGTCCAACACAGGTGTCAATATGGATTGGAAAACACTTACTCCTGTCACAACTCCTATGGCAGCTTTCAAAATCCATCCAATACATTTCTCCACCAGCTCCATAACCAATGAAAGCTTTTCCTCAATCCATATACCATTTATCACCGACAAAATACAATAGCTGTAAACCAACGGAATCACTACTCCCAACATAATCCGTTCCACACCGTAAATCAAAATCAACAACAGCTGATAATAGGCCCCTGCCGTGACACTTCCGGTGGCCACTCCTACTGTCAGAAGATATATCGGTACCAAAAGCCTGCCAAATAGCACAATACTCTCCAACGCCTCCACAGCTGTCTGTGCTGCCTCAGTAAAGCATTTTAATAACACAGCACTCATCAAAAGATACATAAAATAAAAACTCAAATCTGCCACCTGATGCCTGTCAAAAACCTCCACCAGATGACTCATAAGTGCCGATGTCACCCCTAACACCAACAACCAAATAAACACTTTTTTCAGCCCCATTGTCTCACCGGAGAGCTGAGCAATTACCTCCTGCAGAAATTCCGCCAATGTACCAATCACATCACCCTCGAACAGCTTGCTCAAAAGCTGGTCCAAAGATATATCGTAGGCCGGAAACAGCTCATCAATCCCCTTTTGAAGCTCGTCCAATCCATAGTCGGACCATCCATTTTCCTGACTCACATTAATAACCATACTCTTTCCTCAACCTGCGAACTTCGGGCCGCAGGCACAATATTCGCAAAATGAACAATTTCATTTCTCCCACTTAAGACAGACCGTGAATTTGCTCAATCACTGCAAAAAGTACCGGAAGGCCTGCAAATATCACTGAAAGCTTTCCCAAAATCTCGATTTGGTCCGAAATTGCTCCATAACCGGCATCCTTACAGATTCCGGCACTAAAATCACAAATATAGGTAATACCGATTACCTTGACCAGAATAGAAAGATATTCTTTTGCATCACCCAGATATTTTTCCAGCAAAGAAAACTGTGCCAGTACAGCCTCCACCTGACCGATGGAATAACTGAAAATCAAAATACCGATACCAAAGCCGATTAACATTCCATAGGCCGGCTTAGTGGTTTTAAACTGGGCCGCCATAAGTACTCCCACAATGGCCAGCATCCCTATTTTAATTATTTCTGCCATCACATTCTCCCGTTAAAGCGCAAACAAATTCTGAATGGTCACAAATAACTCATATATGTAAGGTACAATCCAGGTAAGTACAAGCACAAGCCCAGCCAGACTAATCAAAAAAGCATGTTCTTCCCGTCCACTGTGTTTTAACACCTGACTTAAGATTGTCACCAATATGCCCACTGCCGCAATTTTAAATATCAGATTTACTCCCATAGCTCCTCACATTCCGCCCTCTCACACCATAATAATGATGAGAAGCAGGCCACTCATTACCCCCAGCCCTACTGCCATCCGGCATTTTTCACGCTGTTCCTCACTCTGTATACGAATAGTCTCCTTTAATTGTACAAGGCTCTGCTCAATGCTTTGAAGCTGCATTTGTCTGTCCATAAAACCCTGTCCGCAAAACGGGGCCAAAAAAATCTCTCTGTCCTCTTTTTTCAAAGGAAGACTCTCAAGAGCCTGTTGCATCCGTTCTCCAAAAGCCTCCTGAAAGGATACCCGTTGCTCTTTGGAAGCTTCCTCATAAATCTGCTTAAACGCTCCCTGAAAGGGCTCTTCCACTCTGCTCACAAGCTCCCTGCAGCATTCCGGAAGAGTGGCTTTCCCATAACGGATTTCACTCATCAACATTTCCAAAATACCGGTCATCGTCCGAAGCACCTTTATTCTGCCAAGCAATTGTTCCCGATACCACAACCCAAGCCCTGTGCAACCGCTAAAAATCAATATTGCCCCCACCAAACGCAATCTCCACAGCCTCCTTTTGACAGATTCTCTCTACCCCCGGCAAACCATCTCTTCGCCCCAGAACCACCAAACAATCAAAAATATGACTTTGAGCAAGCTCCGGAAACTTATATGCCACATCCGCCGCATCCTTTCCATGAACCGTAGCAAGAATGTGGCTACCGCAGGCGCAGGCTGTCCGCAAGGCGTTCACATCCTCCCTGCCCCCCAACTCATCCACCGCAATTACTCTTGGAGACATAGACCTGAGAAGCAACATCATTCCCTGCACCTTGGGACAGGCATCCAGCACGTCCGTGCGTCCTCCCAAATCATTCTGGGGCTGTCCCAGATAAGAACCGGCAATCTCCGAACGCTCATCCACCACCCCCACACTCACTCCCGGACCATACTCGTTGCCATCCGAAATTCGTCTCACAAGCTCCCGAAGCAGAGTTGTCTTTCCGCATCCGGGTGGTGAAATAATCAAACAATTTTGCAATTCACCATCTGCATACAAATAAGGCAAAACAGGCTCTGCAATTCCGAACATCTGATGAGCAATACGAATATTCATATAATAAATATGTTTTAAGGTTCGAATTGTACCGGCTGCCTCCAATACAGCCTGCCCTGCAACACCCACACGATGACCTCCCGGCACTGTAAGAAATCCCTGCCGCAGCTCATCCTCAAATGCATAAGGTGAGTCATGACACAAATGCAAAAGAAGCTGTTCCAACTCATGTTCCCTAACCAAATGAGCCCTCTCCACATTGCTTATAAACATCCCCTGCTCATCCAGATAAAACTCTCCTTTTCCGGTGCGGATAATCAAAGGTTTGTTAAGTCTGAGGCGGATTTCCTGCACCTCTTCCGCCGCCCGGATAACCGACTCCCAAAACCAACGCCTGTCCCGCGGAAAAAGCGCTCCCACGCTCTCCTGCATTTTATGTCACCTCCTTGTCCGTTCACACTTTATACTTTTTATGTATATGCTTTATATATATGTTTTTTGACTTGGGATATGACATTCTTTTGTATTAAAAAAAATACAAAAATGATTCTGAAAACTCTTTACAAAATATAGTGCGCATGGTATATTTTAGATGTAAATAGTAATCATTACTATTATTAATTCAAATTTAAGGAGGAGAACATTATGACAAACAACGCACAAATCAACAATCTCGTAAATCTCTTGGACGGCTATACCATCAAAGGAGGCCATCACCTCAATGTAAATGTACTCAACAGAGACACTCTTCTGGATGCCCAGAAGCACCCTGAGAACTACCCTCAGTTGACTATCCGCGTCAGTGGCTATGCAGTAAACTTCATCAAACTCACCACTGAGCAGCAGAATGATGTAATCAACCGTACCTTCCACGAGGCAGTATAAAAATATTAGAATACAAAAGGAGCTCCGCAGTCAAAACTTGCCGTGTGACGGTTTAGATATGACTTTAGGTGATTTTTTTAATTCTCCCATTTTCAATGAACTGGATCAAGAAATCAAATAAAAAGAAGTTGTCATGCCTATTTTATTGCATAACAACTTCTTTAACTATTATTTACCAGTTTAGTAACCCTTTTCTACAGCCAAGTTTTATTTTGCCACCCTTACATTCAGTTCCTCATAAATTTCCTTCGTCTCTGTCTCATTCTTACCATTGAGTACAAGCACCTCTCCTTCTGTAGAACGAATCACCACGCAGGACTCACAGTCTATGTAAGAATATCTGGTATAAGCTCCGAATTCTTTATTCTCAAAAGCCCCCATCTCCAGCTTCAGGCTTCCAAAACCAAAAGTTCGGACTCCGGAATCATCCTGTTCTCTGTACTCTATGGAAGCAATCTGTCCATAGTCTATGGTCACATCTTCCCAGTATATGGAATCAACAGTAAAGAAATTCTCCTCAAATTCTACACTGATATCTCCTGTAAAGAGAATAATTACCACAAACACCATAAGGGGCACACTCAATAACACAGAAATGAGAGTTACCTTCTTCTCCCAGGCTATTACTTTAGGGTCTTCCGATTTTTTCTCCTTTGTATAAGTACCTGCCTTCACCTGCTTTCTGTAGTACAGATAAGAATACAGCATAGGTACAAAGCTTAAAAGTAATATTACTGCCACAAACAGTCCCATCATATCTTCCATGGGGATAAACATTGTTGCTAACAGCACAACACCGCCTGCCACCCACAATCTTCCGGTAAAACGATGTGTTTTGTTCCAGTTTTCCTCATTTTGAAGCGCCCAGGATACCTTTACACCGATGGTACGATTCTGTTTGCATTTTGGCAAATAATTACCCAGAATGATAAACATCAGTCCCAGCAAAACTCTTACCGCAATATCAACGCCCACCGTGCTCCCAAGAGCAACCGCATACACCATGCCATTTGTGATAAGGGATACAATAGGTATAATCCACATAATCATTACAAACACCTTACTACTCTGGTCTTTATTCTTAGGGTCCCTCAGTGTAACAAATATACAGAGCCAATGTGTTGCCAGTAAAATAAGAGGTAATACAAACACGGCAAATCCCTTACTGCTGAATCCATCTGCCTCGCCATTCATCCCCCAGTGGGTAGTGATGCGGTCCGGCAACACATTCCACATAACAAGTCCCGCCAGCATAGGTAACAATGTCACTATAGAGGACACAATAATCTGCATTTTATTTTTCTTCATCATTCTCACCATCTCCCTTCAAAGCTGTAATCCAAAGCATAATCTCTTCCAACACAGAAGCATTCAATTCATAATAAATATACTTACCTTCTCTGGTATCCCTGATTAAATCAGCCTCCTTGAGCACCGATAAATGTCTGGAGATAGATGCTCCCGTCACCGGAAACTGTTCTACAATATCTCCCGCGGACATCCTTCCCTTTTTTAATAGATTTAAAATATCCCGCCTTATGGGATCCGCCAACGCTTTTAACGTATTTTGTAAAGCCACGTTACACCCCTTTCATTTAACATTTAACCTAATTGTTAAATGTATATTACCACCTCTCTCTTTTTCTGTCAACAAGAATATTGCATAGACAAAAACCAATAAAATATGTTATACTATTACAGTGTAATAAATATGTATTCAGAAGTAATTATTAGGGGTAAGATAAGG
>CAYOGM010000110.1:0-9704 GCA_964403595.1 uncultured Acetatifactor sp.
AGCCGCCCACATTTGTTATTTTTGTGAATGACAAGGAACTGATGCACTTCTCATACACAAGATATATTGAAAATCAGATTCGGGAAACTTTTGGATTTAAGGGTACGCCTCTTAGATTTATTATCAGAGAGCGTAACGAAGAAAAATAAAACGAAAGAGGAATATAATGGAACGAATAATTTGTTTGGCCATCGGTTATGTGTTTGGTCTGTTTCAGACTGCGTTTATTTACGGCAAAGCCCATGGCATAGATATCAGAGAGCATGGCAGCGGCAACTCCGGAACCACCAATGCGCTGCGCGTGCTTGGCAAAAAAGCAGGACTGATTGTATTTTTAGGTGATTTATTTAAATGCGCACTGGCAATCTTGGTAACCAAGGTGATTTTTGGACAGAGTCATCCGGATACGGTATATCTTCTTAGTCTGTATGCAGCAGCCGGCGCTATTTTGGGGCATAATTTTCCCTTTTATATGGGATTTAAGGGAGGTAAAGGCATTGCGGCTACAGCAGGCTTGATTGTAGCATTGCATCCCTATTATATACCTGTGGGGGCTACCTTGTTTTTTGTGATATTTTTTGTTACCCATTATGTGTCTTTGGGCTCTTTGATTCTCTATGTGGGAGTAGTGGCAGAAACCATTATTCTGGGTCAACTGGGTGTGTTTGCACCTGCATCTCAGGAAACATTGATTGAGATGTATGTGTTGGCCTTTGCACTGGCAGTTATGGCATTTTGGCGTCATAGAGAGAATATCAAGCGTCTGGTGCGGGGTGAGGAGAGAAAGACTTACCTTACCAAGAAAAACAAACTGGATGTAGAGAAGAAGGAAGAAAAGTAGAGTTATAAAATAAATGGTGGATAACCACAGAAAAGAGGAAACATGGCAAAAGTAAGTATTCTGGGCGGCGGTACATGGGGAATTGCAATTGCGGTGCTGCTTAGCAATAACGGACATGAGGTTACGGTTTGGTCTGCATTGGAGAAGGAAGTAGAGATGCTTAAGACCACTCGTGAGCATAAGATGCTTCCCGGTGTAAAACTGGTAGATGATATGATGTTCACAATAGATGATGAGGAGGCTGTAAGGGGCAAGGATTTGGTTGTAATGGCTGTTGCAAGTTCTTACACCCGCACTACAGCGAATCGTTTCAGTAAACTGATTGCTCCGAAACAGAAGGTTGTGAATGTGGCAAAGGGTATTGAGGAGAGCACATTACTGACGCTCTCGGAGATTATTGAGCAGGAGATTCCTCAGGCAGATGTGGCGGTGCTTTCCGGTCCTACTCATGCGGAGGAGGTTAGCAGAGGACTGCCTACAACAATTGTAGTTGGAGCCAGAAGCAAGGCGACTGCAGAATATATTCAGAGTCTGTTTATGAGTGAGGTGTTCCGCGTATATACCAGTCCGGATGTATTGGGTATTGAGCTTGGTGGTTCTCTTAAAAATGTAGTTGCATTGGCTGCCGGTATTGCAGATGGTTTGGGTTATGGTGATAACACTAAGGCGGCATTGATTACCAGAGGTATTACAGAAATTGCAAGACTGGGAACTGTCATGGGTGCCAAGTTTGAAACCTTCTGTGGACTCACCGGTATTGGAGATTTGATTGTAACTTGTGCATCCATGCATTCCAGAAACCGACGTGCCGGTATTTTAATCGGACAGGGTAAGACCATGGAAGAGGCTATGGAAGAGGTGAATATGGTGGTGGAAGGTGTATATTCCGCTAAGGCTGCCATGGCACTTGCTAGAAAATATGATGTGCAGTTGCCCATAATTGAGCAGGTCAATGCAGTGTTGTTTGAGGGCAAAAGTGCAGACCAGGCTGTTCAGGATTTGATGCTTCGTGACAAGAAAATAGAGATTTCCGACGAAGGTTGGGCAGAGTAAAAGATAGGGAAGGGGCAAATGTAAGATTTGCTCCTTTTTTGTAACGTTTCCATAATGTAAAACGTCATACAAGGTGAAAGGAGGTGAGTCGGTGTGAAACATACGGATTTTAATGTGCTCTATGAGGAGCATGCAGAGCAGGTTTATAAGTTTTTGCTGCGTCTGTGTGGGGATGCTCATCTGGCAGAGGATTTGCTGCAGGATACTTTTCTGAAGGCTATGCAGAATGTGGACAGCTTTGACAATCGGTGCAAATTTACTACGTGGTTGTGTCAGATTGCCAAGAATACATATTATGATGCGTGGCGGAAGAAGAAAAATCATCCTATGGAAGTGTTGTCGGAGGAATTGGAAAGTGGACAATCCTTTGAGGAGCAGGTAATAAATAGGCAGTCAGCACAGGAAATCCGTAAGTTGATTCATCGGCTGCCGGAGCCATATAAGGAAGTGTTCCTGTTGCGTCATTATGGTGAGTTATCCTTTCGGGAAATTGGAGAAATATTCGAGAAGTCCGAGGTGTGGGGAAGGGTAACTTATCTTCGCGCGAAGGAAATGTTAAGGACAAGTTTAGATGGAAGGGGATGAGTAATATGAAGTGTGAAGTGGCAAAGGATTTAATGACACTTTATGTGGATGGGATGTGTTCCGAAGTGAGTAAGGCAGAGCTTGAGGCACATCTGCAGGAGTGCCCGGAATGTGCCGGACAGTTAGAAGTATTGCAAAAGGAATTGTGTAATGAAGCGTTTGGGGCTGATGGGGGTGGATATAAAGGGCTTGGACGTGGCGATATTGTCGCGGAGGGGCTTGAAGGAGATGGACATACCCGTAAAGCAAATTATGCAGAGGAAAATGAGGTTGCTTTGAAACCGATGAAAAAAGTGAAGAAGAGTCTGTTTCGTAGAAAACTGGCGGTAGTTTGTCTGGTGTTTGTTTTGCTGGTGGTGTTAACCGGAATCGGATTTTTAAGCTATGGACAGATGACCAATCGGGGAATGAGTTTTTCGGCCCTCGCAGATGCTATTCGGTTAAAGGGCGTGTGTGAGAAGTTGGCCGAGGGGGATACACAGGCGCTTTTGGATGTAATTGCATTTCGGTTAGCTGATGTTTATGAGGTGCGTCAGGATGGGCGTTTCAATGAAGAGTTTGAGAATTACAAAAAAGAGATAAAGCGCTCTATGGATGAGGCCTATGCCTATTATTTTGAGGGCAAGGATATTGAGGTGAAGATAGAGGAGATATGGCTTACACCTTATGAAGAAAATGCGGCAGATGATATGGCCGCAACATCGTTCATGATAGGATTTTATGATGGGAAGGAACTAATTTATACATTGGATTTTGGCAAGGTTACACCGAAAAAGTTTGTGGTATATGAAGAGATATATGATGACAAACCGACCTTCGCGGCAAATCTGCTTACCTATGACGATGTGCTTCTTGATATTACGTTACGCCATGCGACTTCAAGGCAGTATGAGAAATTGATTGCAGGAGAAGAGGTTGTACAATATGGAAGTGGTTTGTGTTTAATCATCGAAAAGGGAAATACAGAGGATGAGAAATCTGCCTATAAAAAGGTGTTGAAAGAGCATTTGAACCAAATGTATGAAAGCAAATGGTATATCAAGGAGACATTCTTTGCTCCTGATGAATACAATGTGGATAAAAAGCGATGGATTTACAAGGTTTGGTTCCAGATAGAAGACCAGAATACCGGTAATATTGCCATGTTGGAACAGCGTTTTGTCTATTATAATGGTGATTTGTATATTATAGAGGACGAGGAACCTACTATTATGGCTACAAATGGTGAGGTGCCTGCGGATGTTGAGAAACAGTTGCTGGAGCTTTTCCACTAAACAGGATGAGACTTGCATAGTGCATCTGGATTGGTGGAATACCGACCTGCAAGCGAGGAATGGCTTACAGGTCGGAAATTAGTTAGAATGGTAGCCGCTTATCGGATAGCCGCTACAATTTCTGCGGTGGTCTTGGGCTTGTTCATGGAGTAGATGTGGATACCATCTACTCCAATTTGCTTCAAATCCAAAATCTGGCGCACGCAGTAGTCAATTCCTGCCTTGCGCATATCCTCGGCATTATCTCCATATTTGGCGATGATGTCAGACAACGCCTTGGGAACGCTGGAGCCGGACAGAGTAATGGTTGTTCCAAGCTGTTTCGCTGCGGTGATGGGCATGATGCCTGCATGGATGGGAAGGGTAACGCCCTTTTGTAGTGCCTTGTCTCTAAATTTATAAAAATAGTTGTTGTCAAAAAACATCTGGGAGATAAACATGGTTGCTCCCATGTCCTGTTTTAATTTCAAATATTGCAAATCTGCTTCCAGACTGAAGGATTCAGGGTGCTTTTCGGGATAGCAGGCACCGGCAATTTCCATATCTGTATTTTCTTTCAAAAATCCAATCATATCGCTGGCATATGCAAAGTCTCTGGAATTAAACTGGTCGTCAGTCATATCTTTAGGACGGTCTCCTCGAAGAGCCAGTATTTTATTTACATTGGCTGATTTTAAATCTTGGCATACCTGCAAAATATCTTCACGCTTACTGCCTACGCAGGTCATGTGTGCCAATGCATCAATATGTAAAGTGTTCTGAATGTAGGATGCGATATCCACTGTCTTTTTGGAGCGGCTGCCGCCTGCGCCATAGGTTACGCTGATAAAAGCGGGATTTAATTTGCTCAGTTCGTTTAATACGTCATATGCAGCTTCGAATTCGTTTTCCTTTTTGGGAGGGAAGACCTCGAAGGATAAGGTTTGGTGGTAACGTGATGTATTTGCCATAAGCTTCTCCTAAGTTTTCATTAAAATTATTTTTGAGATTATCATACCAAAAGGAATTAGTTTTGTATAGCATAAAAGAGAAAGAAAAATCAAATATAGTGAAAGTTGCTTTTACCTCTTAAATAGTGTAGTATAAATGCAGATGCATAAACTATGAAAAGAGAGGTTGTTTATGAGTAATCAGGAATTTCAGGGAACAAAGGAATATGTGGCAAGTGAGGAGCTGATGGCAAGTGTAAATATTGCCATGGCGCTTAAGAAGCCGCTTTTAATCAAGGGAGAGCCGGGTACCGGTAAGACTATGTTGGCAGAGGCAGTTGCCAAGGCTCTTGATAAGAAGCTTATTATTTGGAATATTAAGTCTACCACCAAGGCTCAGGAAGGGTTGTATGTTTACGACACCATTCAGAGACTTTATGATGGTCAGTTTGGCGAGGAGGGCGTGGATGATATCGCTCGTTATATCAAGCTTGGCAAGCTGGGCGAGGCTTTCGACAGCGAGGAGCAGGTAGTGCTTTTGATTGATGAGATTGACAAGGCAGATTTGGAGTTCCCCAATGATTTGCTGTGGGAGCTGGACCAGATGGAGTTTTATATCAATGAGACCAAACGTACCGTCAAGGCGAAGCATCGTCCTATTGTAATTATTACCTCCAATGCGGAGAAGGAGTTGCCGGATGCGTTTCTGCGTCGTTGTATTTTCCATTATATAGATTTCCCGGATAAGGAGCTGATGGCGGAGATTGTAAAGGTGCATTTCCCGGATGTGGAGGAGCATTTATTGGCACAGGCCATGGAGGTGTTCTATGCAATCCGTGGTATGCGTGATATCCGCAAGAAACCCAGCACATCGGAGCTTATTGACTGGGTGAATGCATTACAGATTGGAGGCATACCTACAGCGACTATTAAGTCTGCTTTGCCTTTTATTGGTGTAGTCGTGAAGAAGGATGAAGACATGGAACTTGTGAAGCATTCCGGCAATCTGTTGTAGTCGGATGTTTGGGTAATGTAACCTCAAATGCTACATGCGTTTGGGGTTATCATGAAGCAGGAAAACGGAGAACAGAATGTTTACAAATTTCTTTGAGACGCTTCGAGCTAAGGGATTGCGTGTGACTTTGGGAGAGTGGCTGACCTTACAGGAGGCTTTGGATAAGGGGCTCTGTGGCAGTTCGCTGACTCAGTTTTACTATGTGGCACGCATGATTTTAGTTAAGAGCGAGACGGATTTTGATAAATTTGATATGGCTTTTGAGGAGTGCTTTAAGGCTGCTGAACGGGAGACCGAGGTGGGAGCAGAGATGCTTCGTTGGCTGGATAAGTCCGAGATGATGGAGCTTGCCCATGAGGAGGCAAGGAATCATCTGAATCAAGTGGAAGAGGTTCAGGTGGACAAGGAGGACGTGGAAGAGAAGTTCAAGCAGCGCTTAAAGGACCAAAATGAGGAGCACAATGGAGGCAGTTTCTGGATTGGCACCATGGGTAAGACTTCCTTTGGTAACATGGGTGGCAATGTGGGGGGTGTCCGTGTGGGCGGCAAGACCGGCTACCAGTCTGCTTTTGCAGTGGTAGGTGCCAGAAAATATCGGGATTTCAGAGATGACAGAGTGCTGGATAACAGACAGTTTCAGTTGGCCTTTCGAAAGCTTCGTCAGTTTTCTTCAAGACTTGATATTCCTGAGACAGAGCTTGATATTGATGGAACCGTGGACAAGACCTGCAACAATGGCGGATGTCTTCAGATTGTCATGAAGAAGCCTCGTAAAAATGCAGTGAAGCTATTGTTACTCATGGATTCCGGCGGAACCATGATACCTTTTAGTAATCTGCTGAATGACCTGTTTCAGGCGGTGCATAAGTCCAATCACTATAAGGATGTAAAGACCTATTATTTTCACAATTGTATTTATTCCAAGCTTTACAAGACCCCGGAGTGTGAGAATGGCGACTGGATTGATACGGAGTGGCTGTTCCGCAATGTGGACAGTGATTATAAGGTGATTATTGTGGGAGATGCAGCTATGGCTCCGGAGGAGCTTTATTCCACTACGGGTAACTATAGAGGCCCTAACGGTGGTCTGTCCGGGTATGAGTGGTTGCAATTGGTAAAACGTCATTACAAAAAGGTGGTCTGGCTCAATCCCAAGATGGCACCGGGGCATGCTCCCTGGCGTGAGGCGGAAACTGCGGTAAAAGAGTTGTTTCCCATGTACAAGCTGACGGTGGATGGACTGAATCAGGCGATGATAAAACTGATGGTGAATAAATAGTTGAGGGAATGGTATGGAACTCTTTGTTAACATATTTAGACTGGTAGTGTTTATTATTTGTGTTATTATTGCTTGTAAATCAAGCAAGAAGAATCAAACGGTAAAGTGGCCTAAACGATTTGTGGGGCAGAAAATCCGATATGACAAAAAGTCAAACAGGAAACATCGAAAGATAGCCATAGGCATTACCTGTTTTTGGGCACTAATTGTTGTTATGTTAATAGGGTGGCAAAACTGGATTGATGTGAATGGTAGGGAAACTGCATTAATAGGAGTGATTCAGTTCAATTTGTTTAATCTGTTTTTTGCGATGACGTTTATTGCATGGATGGTTTATTTGGATGGTCTTTTGTACTTAAAACGATTGCGAAAACATGGATATGAAGTGCCGGAGGATAAGGGTAAATATGTACATTTGGAGCGTCTTCCCAAAGTAGATGACCATGTTCAAAATCAAAATGCCACTAATAAGGAAAGTGTAGTGTTGGCGGTCATGTGCTGGCTGACAACACTGGTGATTATTATTGCTGCAGTCAGGTTTTGGAATGAACATTCAGCGGTGCCGGATATTGTGATGTGTTGCATGGTGGTGATAGCTGTAATGGTAATATGCTGGTTGATTTCCGGTATTTGTTTATGGAGACAGAGATTGTATAGCAGATATCGGGATGATGTGGAACTTGATGTAAACCGGAATAAGAGAACACATATTATTTCCGGAGTGGGAGTTGGTGTAGGTATACTGCTTGCTTGTGGAGTTGCATTTATGTATATGGACTTTGCGGCAGATTATATTGAGAACGCAAGGGAGCAGGTAAGAGAGATTACAGATGTGACTTGTGATATGAGGGGAGTTTAAAGGTATGGGAATTCTTATTTTGGGCGGATTGTTTGTAATTGGTGTGATAAATCATCTAAACCCAAAGGATAAAAAAGGCCATGCTCAACAAATTCAGTATGATTTATGCGACCAAAAGAGATTGGTTTGGATAGCTTTTGGTGTTAGTGGTGTGCAGGTAACAGCAATATTGGGCGTAGTGTTGGCATCGAAAGATATTGTCTTGAGTACCATGGTTAAGGATATATGTTTTCTTGTAGCGCTGATAGGAAGTCCTCTTGTGATTGCTTTATGGGTAGAGTTTTTAAATTGCATTTTTTACCTAAAACGGTTACAGAGAAATGGTTATGGGTTACCACAACATAAGAAGGAGTATGGAGGGAAGCTTAGTAATCTGCCTTTAAATAAAGATAGTTTAAAACAGACTGAACAAATTAACAAGGGTAGTGTTGTGCTGGCTGTGATTTGCTGGCTGGTATCGTTTGGGTTGCTTGTCGGAGCTGTTGTATTTTGGATGAAATATCAAGCTGTAGAAGATATTGTCCGGTTCTGTATGATTGTTTTGGGGATAATGTGTGTTTGTTGGATTGTGGTAGGAATCTGTTATTGGTTTCAGAGGCTGAACTGTAAATATCGGGATGATGTGAATATACAGTCAGAACTTAAAATCAGAGTACATTTTCTTTCCGGTATTGGTTTTATTATTTTGATGCTATATTTATCTGGTATGAGTATTGTATTGATGGATCAGGGTGTGAAATATGTTATCAATGCAAGAGAAGAACAAGCTGTTTTGTGGAGAATAGAAAATGAAGGAACCGAAATTTAGAGCGTTGTTGCCCATTGGCGTATTTTTAGTATTATACCTCGGAATGGGTATTTTGTTTGAGTATGTTTTGAAGATTCAAATGGGATTTTACAGTATCCCCATTGTGGTGGTGTTTTTGATAGCGCTGTTCGTGGCTTGTCTGCAGAATCGAGAGCTTTCACTGGATGACAAATTTCAAGTGATGGCGCGCGGTGTGGGTGATAAAAATATCATTACCATGGTGCTGATATTCATGGTGGCAGGAATATTCGTGGGCGTGGTAGGACGAAGCAGTGCGGAAAGTGTGGCGTACTTTGTACTTTCCTTTATTCCGGCTCAGTTTGCTGTGCTGGTGCTTTTTGTGGTAAGTGCATTTGTGTCCCTTGCCATGGGTACTTCCGTTGGTACGATTACCCTGATTGCACCCATTGCCATTGCGGTGGCTAACAGTACCGGATTTGCTGTTCCGTTATGTCTGGGTTCTGTGGTGGGCGGTTCCATGTTTGGAGATAATTTGTCCTTTATCTCGGATACTACCATTGCGGCATGCAATGGTCAGGGGTGTGCCATGAAGGATAAATTTAGGGAAAATGTAGGAATCGCATTGCCGGCAGCGATATTGACTGCTATAGTCATTGGTGTGCAAACGATTGGAATGGAGGTCGGTGCTCCGGAGATTCAGGAATATAATCTGATTCAGATTATTCCATATATTCTGGTGCTTTTAGGTGGTGCAGTGGGTATCAATGTGTTTATTGTACTTTTGATTGGAATTATCAGTGGTGCAGTGATTATGCTGTCAAACGGTGTGGTGACGCCCATGGAGATGCTCACCAACATGGGAGACGGTGTGTCCGGTATGTTTGAGACCTCCATGGTGGCAATTCTTGTGGCGGCAATCTGTGCTTTGATTGAAGAATACGGTGGTTTTGCGGCACTGCTTTCTTTGATTAAGAAGGTGTTTAAGGGCAAAAAGGGCGGTCAACTGGGCATGGGCCTGTTGGTAGGTGCTATGGATATTGCCACGGCAAACAATACGGTTGCTATTGTTATGGCTAATCCCATCGCTAAGGAGATGGCGC